>DXOJ01000646.1 GCA_019412865.1 Bacteroides sp.
GTTCGAACGTATTGTCAATGCTTCGCGCAACCGTATTCAGAAGGCTGCCGAAGACGGATTCGTTATGGCCAATGGCAAACCGGTGAAGAGTAGCTACAAAGTGAAACCGCTGGATGTCATTACGGTGATGATGGACCGTCCCCGTTATGAAAATGAAATTATTCCTGAAAATATTCCCCTTACTATCGTTTATGAAGACCCTTATCTGATGGTTGTGAATAAACCGGCGGGATTGGTCGTGCATCCGGGACACGGAAACTATCACGGCACGCTGGTCAATGCGCTGGCTTGGCACATGAAGGATATACCGGATTATGATGCCAATGACCCGCACGTGGGACTTGTTCATCGCATCGATAAAGATACTTCAGGCTTACTGGTGATTGCCAAGACACCGGATGCCAAAACAAATCTGGGAATTCAATTTTTTAATAAGACTACCAAACGCAAATATCGTGCTTTGGTGTGGGGTGTTGTGGAACAGGATGAAGGAACGATT
The DNA here is from genome assembly GCA_019412865.1 of Bacteroides sp. Lineage (GTDB taxonomy): Bacteria > Bacteroidota > Bacteroidia > Bacteroidales > Bacteroidaceae > Bacteroides. The sequence continues at coordinate 500 of DXOJ01000646.1, forward strand.
GTCGGTAATATTGCCCGTAATCCGAGAGACCGGATGCAAATGGCGGTGATGTCCGATCCGACAGTGGGCAAACATGCCGTTACACACTACCGCGTACTGGAAAGATTGGGATACGTAACCCTTGTGGAATGTATACTTGAGACAGGACGTACTCATCAGATTCGTGTCCACATGAAACATATCGGTCATGTGCTGTTCAATGACGAACGCTATGGCGGTCATGAGATACTGAAAGGAACCCATTTTAGTAAATACAAACAGTTTGTAAATAATTGCTTTGACACTTGTCCCCGACAGGCTTTGCATGCTATGACGTTGGGGTTTGTGCATCCCGTCACAGGTGAAGAGATGTATTTTACTTCCGAACTTCCGGATGACATGACCCGGCTTATCGAGAAGTGGAGAGGCTATATAAGTAATAGAGAATTAGAATGAAACGCAACATCGCTATCGTAGCAGGAGGAGATACCTCTGAAATCGTAGTTTCCCTGCGTAGCGCACAGGGTATTTATTCCTTTATTGATAAGGAAAAGTATAATTTGTATATCGTGGAGATGGAAGGCCGTCGCTGGGAAGTACAATTACCGGACGGAAACAAAGTGCCGGTGGATAGAAACGACTTTAGTTTTACGAACGGAACGGAGAAGGTTGTGTTCGACTTTGCTTATATCACCATCCACGGTACGCCGGGTGAGGATGGCAGGCTGCAAGGCTATTTTGATATGATGCGTATTCCGTATTCCTGTTGTGGAGTGTTGGCGGCTGCCATTACTTATGACAAGTTTACCTGCAATCAATATCTGAAAGCTTTTGGAGTGCGCATTGCCGAATCATTGTTGTTGCGCCAGGGACAATCGGTTTCTGACGAGGAAGTAGTGGAAAAGATTGGCCTGCCTTGTTTTATCAAGCCTAGTCTGGGAGGTTCGAGTTTCGGAGTTACGAAAGTGAAGACAAAAGAACAAATACAACCGGCCATTGTTAAAGCTTTCGGAGAAGCGGAAGAGGTGATTGTTGAAGCGTTTATGGACGGAACGGAACTGACTTGCGGCTGTTATAAGACAAAAGAGAAGTCGGTCATCTTTCCACCTACGGAAGTAGTGACGCACAATGAGTTCTTTGATTATGATGCTAAATATAATGGACAGGTAGATGAAATCACTCCTGCGCGTATCTCGGATGAATTGACCAAACGCGTACAGATGCTGACTTCAGCTATCTATGATATATTAGGTTGTTCCGGCATTATCCGTGTAGATTACATTATAACTGCCGGTGAAAAACTGAATCTTCTCGAAGTAAACACTACTCCGGGAATGACTACTACCAGTTTTATTCCCCAGCAAGTGCGTGCAGCCGGACTGGATATAAAGGATGTGATGACTGATATTATTGAAAACAAGTTTTAAGTATTAAGTATCAAGTATAAAGTATTAACCATGCGGTTTGTACGCAGTCTAATACTTTATACTTATTACTTAATACTTGAGCACATAATACTTGAGACTTATGGATCTGACAGAGTTTAATGAAATTCGTCCTTACAATGATGAGGAACTTCCTCAAATCTTTGAGGAGCTGATTGCCGATCCGGCTTTTCAGAAAGCTGCTACCGGTGCTATACCGAACGTTCCATTTGAACTTCTGGCGCAAAAAATGCGTGCCTGTAAGACTAAGCTTGATTTTCAGGAGGCATTTTGTTATGGCATTTTGTGGAAGATAGCGGCAGATCATACCGCCGGGCTGACACTGGATCATACCGCCATACCGGATAAAAGCAAAGCTTATACGTATATATCGAATCATAGAGATATTATTCTTGATTCGGGCTTTCTCTCTATTTTGTTGATTGACCAGGGAATGGATACGGTAGAAATTGCGATTGGCGACAATTTGCTTATTTATCCCTGGATTAAGAAACTGGTGCGTGTCAATAAATCATTTATTGTACAGCGGGCGTTGACCATGCGGCAAATGTTGGAATCTTCAGCGCGTATGTCCCGTTATATGCATTACACCATTTCAGAGAAGAATCAGTCTATTTGGATTGCGCAGCGTGAAGGACGTGCAAAAGATTCGAATGACCGTACACAAGACAGTGTATTGAAAATGTTGGCAATGGGAGGTGAAGGCGATTTGATAGACCGCCTGATGGAAATGAATATTGCTCCGCTTGCTATTTCATACGAATATGATCCGTGTGATTTTCTGAAAGCGCAAGAGTTTCAGCTGAAGAGAGACATCGAAGGATATAAAAAGACGACACAGGACGATTTGATTAATATGCAGACAGGTCTTTTCGGATATAAAGGCAGGGTACATTTTCAGGTTGCTCCTTGTTTGAATGATGACTTGCAAGGCTTGGACCGTTCGTTGCCGAAACCGGATTTGTTTGCCCGTATTTCTGCCTGTCTTGATCGCCGCATCCATCGTAATTACCGGATATATCCGGGAAATTATGTGGCGTATGATTGGCTGAATGGCACAACGGAATTCGTGTCCAATTACACGGAAGAAGAGAAACAGCAGTTTATGAACTATATTGAACAACAATTGGCAAAGATCAAGATTCCGAATAAGGATGAAGACTTTTTGCGTGAGAAGTTGTTATTAATGTATTCCAATCCGTTAGTTAATTATTTAGCAGCTTGCCGATGAAAAGAAGAAAATTACATGTTGTTTGGTTGTGGGGATTGCTTTTCCTGATGACTGCCTGTGGAGATGATGACTATTATTATCCTTCGGTGAAACTGGAATTTGTGACTGTAGAGGCCGGAGAAGACGGTCGCATACAAACGCTTATTCCTGATAAGGGAGAAGTCTTGACTGTTTCGGAAGACCGTACGGGTTCTACTATCTCTCCAAACACTTCCAGACGTGTAATGAGTAACTATGAGGTGCTTTCCGGTGAGAACACTGCTACTATATATTCTTTGCAATCGCTCATAACGCCGGTACCTAAACCGGAAGATGATCCGGTTTACAAGGACGGTATAAAGCTAGATCCGGTAGAGATGGTCAGTATCTGGCTTGGAAGGGATTATCTGAATATGATTTTGAATCTCAAGGTCAGTACGGGCAAGGGACATGTTTTCGGTATAGTGGAAGATGTGTCCGAACTTAAAACAAATGGCATTGTGAATATGTTGTTATACCATGATGCGAACAGTGATGGAGAATACTATAATCGGCGTGCTTACATTTCTGTTCCTTTGGCGCAATATATAGATGAAGAGAATCCGGGTCGGGCGATAAAGGTAAAGTTTAAATATTATACGTACGATAAGGATGGTTCTCCGATAGAATCTGATAAGTACTGTGATCCTGGGTTTGACTATACTCCGGGACAGAATTGAATAATGGAGTGTATATGTTTAAATTGAATCAATTAATCGTGGGAATATTTTTATTTCTCTCTTCCCTTTTCTCTTGTCAGCAGAAAGGGGATTTTCAATCAATGAATGTAGAGGAGTTTGATTCTCTTATTCAGAATGAGGATATACAACGTCTGGATGTTCGCACGCTTGCGGAATATTCGGAGGGGCATATCACGAAGACGATCAACATCAATGTGATGGATGACTCTTTTGCTTCAATGGCTGATTCTTTGTTGCAAAAAGACAAATCGGTGGCTGTATATTGCCGCAGTGGAAAACGAAGCAAGAAGGCTGCGGCAATTTTGAGCGAGAAGGGATATAAAGTCTTTGAGCTTGATAAGGGATTTAATTCCTGGGAGGAAGCAGGTAAAGAAATAGAAAAATAAAGTGCTGATTTATCAGCACTTTATTTTTTGGGGTTATTTTAGTCCTTCCAATAATCTTTTCAGAACGACAGTTGCCGAGATTTCACGGTTGGCAGCTTCCGGAATCACAATAGATTGCGGACTTTCAATGACATCGTCTGTCACAATCATATTTCTACGAACCGGAAGACAATGCATGAAATAAGCATTGTTGGTAACTGCCATTTGGCGGTCGCTGACAGTCCAATCACGATCTTTGCTTAATATCTGTCCATAGTTGTCGCCAGAATAAGCAGCCCAGTTCTTGGCATATATGAAGTCGGCTCCTTCGAAAGCCTTCATCTGGTCATATTCTACTTTTGCATTACCTACAAATTGCGGATCAAGCTCATAACCTTCAGGATGAGTGATGACAAATTCGTAATCCGTTGCATTCATCCATTCGGCAAAGGAATTAGGAACAGCCTGTGGCAATGGACGTGGATGCGGAGCCCAGGTCATAACTACTTTGGGACGTGCTGTTTTCTTGTATTCCTCGATGGTAATCAGGTCGGCAAAGCTCTGCAATGGGTGGCGTGTTGCCGCTTCCATCGAAAAGACAGGACGTCCGGAGTATTGGATGAATTGATTGATAATAGTTTCCTGATAGTCAAAGTCACGGTCTTCAAAACGGGCAAAAGAGCGTACTCCAATGATATCACAATAGCATCCCATAACCGGAATGGCTTCTAATATATGTTCCGGTTTATCACCATCCATAATTACGCCACGTTCAGTTTCCAATTTCCATGCACCTTGATTGATATCCAGTACCATTACATTCATTCCCAAATTGATGGCAGCTTTCTGTGTGCTGAGGCGGGTACGTAAACTAGAGTTGAAGAAGATCATCATTAAAGTCTTGTTTCGTCCCAGTTCTACATATTTGAAGCGCTCTTTTTTGATTTCGAATGCTTCTGCAAGGGCTGATTTTAAATCGCCAATGTCCTGTACACAAGTAAATTTCTTCATATCATTTATTTTTTAATTCTTAATTCTCAATTTTCAATTTCTTCTCGTTTGTCCATCTCCTTCAATGACCCATCTGTAAGAAGTGATTTCCTCCAGTCCCATCGGACCGCGTGCGTGTAGCTTTTGCGTGCTGATTCCGATTTCGGCTCCTAATCCGAATTGTGCCCCGTCAGTGAAAGCGGTAGACACATTGGTGTATACGCAAGCTGCGTCCACGATTCTGGTGAATAAAGCTGCACGTTCCCCGTTCTCGGTAACAATACACTCGCTATGTTTAGAACTGTTTTCCTGAATATGTCCTAAGGCATCTTCGAAGCTCTTTACAGTCTTGACAGCCATTTTATAATCCAGAAACTCCGTGCCGAAGCTTTCTGCTTTTGCATGTTCCAAGAGCTCGGCAGGATAGCGGCCTTCCAATGCCTGGTAAGCTTGCGGATCAGCATAAATAATGACATGGCTGTCTTTTAGTTTCTCGCAAAGCAGAGGGAGGTCGGCCAGTCTCTTCTCATGTATAATGGTGCAGTCCAATGCATTACATACGCTAACTCTACGTGTCTTAGCATTATGAATAATGTTTGCTCCCTTGTTTGTATCCCCAAATTCATCGAAGTAAGTGTGACAGATACCTGCCCCTGTTTCAATGACAGGAATCCTTGCATTCTCGCGTACGAAATGAATAAGACTGCTGCTGCCTCTGGGGATAATCAAGTCTACGTAGCCCACAGCATTCAGTAACGCTGCCGTAGCCTCTCTATCAGCCGGAAGTAATTCTACAATGTGCGGATTGATTTTGAACTTCTTCAATACTTTGTGAATCACACAGATGATGGCCCGGTTGGAACAATCGGCGTCACTTCCTCCTTTCAATATGCAGGCATTTCCGCTCTTCAGACAAAGGGAGAAAACATCAAAGCTAACATTAGGGCGCGCTTCATAAATGATTCCTATGACTCCGAAAGGAACGCTGACTTTCGTCAGCTTCATTCCATTGGGACGAACACTCTCTTTCAACACTTTACCCAAAGGAGAGGGGAGTGTTGCTACATTGCGTGTATCTGCGGCAATACCTTTCAAACGTTCTTCCGTCAGTTTCAACCGATCGTACTTCGGATCATTTTTGTCCATCCGTGCGAGGTCTTTTTCGTTCTCTGAAAGAATGAAAGGTGTTTCTGCAATTGCTGCGTCAGCTACTGCATTTAAAATCTGATTGATGACATCATCATTCAGCAGGGCTAATTCCCGACTTGCTACTTGTACAGCGGCAAAGGTCTCGTTTAAATTTGTAGTCATTTGCTCCTTTTTTGCATTAAATGGAAAGATAAACTATGCAAATATAGTGAATGATGTGAATAAAACTTGTTGAAAATAGAAATAAATGTCCCTCTTTACTTATTCACTGGGTTTTTTACAAGCTTAATACTAAAAAAATACGAGACTCAATTCTGAATCTCGTATTTTTCATTTATGTACTATATTGGTATAGTGCTTGTTATTCGAACTCCTATTTGGCATTATCTCATTGCCATGGAATGTCTTGTTCAATATCTTCTCCCATTTCTCCTGATTCGACTTCAATTCCTATGTCACTAGGTGTTCCTATATGTTCGATATTGGTTAGTGCGATAGAATGGGTATAGTTTCTCTTGAATGTGATACTGCTACTGATGATTGTCTTTTCTTCTGCTCCTGGAGTCTCTTCCCAAAATACTTCCACTTTTACATTCTCTGTTAAATGTTGATTATCACCAGTAGGTATATTGGCAGTGAGATTTCTCATGCTGACCATTTTTAATTCAGATTCAACAGTCTTATGAATATCTGCATTAGCATTCAAATAGATGCTTGGTGCGTCTTCAAGTTTTATTCTAAGACATCCTTTCTCTAAACCTGTTTGTTTGAATTTTACTCCGAAAAAACGGCGATAGAGCATGATGTGATTTTGCATACCATCTGTTACTTCCACTTTATCGTTTAATCCATGATAACGTTCGATGAACGGACGGTTGCAGGCGTCTTGTGATCCGTTCCTCGTTTGTATTCTCGGGTTTTCAATATTGTATAAGAATTTGATTCCATCTGCTTGTTCGGCAGTCAGGAATTTGTTCAGGCATTCCCCTTTGATCTTTCCGCTACGTTCCAAATCGAAAGGGGCTCCGAAGAAGCCTTTTTCGTCTTTTATGATTGAGTCCTTTGCATTTGCAATCATAGAGCAAGAGATGCGATAAGTGTATCCATCAATAACTTTTATTTTTAGGTTATTGGGATCTTTCGCCTTGTCTAACTGGAAAATACCATAAGCGTATGGTTTTGAAGATGGATTCTGTCCCTCTTTGGGTGTCATGGTAATGGCGATTCCCACTAATGTTTCACTTTCATTAATTTTGGTTGGAGTTGTAGCGCGTGCCATGGGCAGTTCGGTTGAGAGATAGTCTCCATCCAGTTGTAAGTTAAGTTCGGAATACGTAGTAGGAGGTGCCTGATACAGATCTTTCTCCTTAATACATGATTGTAGAGTAAAAGCTGTGAATAGACAGCCTGCGATCATAAGATGTTTGATTTTCATATGAATCTTTTTTAGTAGTTGTTGAGTATGATAATTATTTCCCTATTTCTTGTTCTGATTCTTCCATTTCTGCTTCTTCACCAAAAGAGATAGTAGCATCCCCTATATGCTCATCTATCTTGACTATTTTGACTATGTTCTTTTTGTTTCTTTTCATTTTAATACTCTGATTGGTATATAGAGAATACCATTTCTCTTCATTCGCCGGGCGGTAGGAAATAGTGAAAGCGATTGTTTCTTCTTCCTTAAGTTTGGCCGTATAATAGTCGGATATATCGTACATAGAGATAATTCGTTCCTCCGTCCGGGATGTTCCATCTTTGGAATATAGTAGATAAAATGGAGCAACGTCCGCTGCTTTAATTTTGATGGAGTCACCCGGTGCAAGTTCGTCTGTAACGAATTGTATAGAATAATAAGCACGTTTCAATGTCATTGAAACGGAGGTATTCATATTGGGATTTGAAAAGTCCAATTGCTCACTGCCGAAAAAGCGTTTGACGGTAGGGTGAGTACTAATACTATCGCATTTTATATGCATTTCTCCTTTGTAAATATGTTGGTGAAATGCCCCATTGATATTCAGGGGATTGATTGAAATCTTTAGATCGTTGTTGACTAACCCGTTCACCTCTTTCTGCAGAGTAGATGAAAAAGGAAGTCCATAAAGTATGCTGTCACTTTGTATTGTATAATATGGGCGGTCTTTATATCCCAGGAAGCTGCAGTCAAAGCGATACACATATCCTTCGATTAACCCGATTTCTACTCGATATGGATTATCGAAAAGGCCTGAAGCATAGGGCTGAAAAGAAGTCAGTCCTTTTCCTTTCCAAAAAACATTAACTGCATATATTCCGTCAGCCACCGTGGAGGTGGAACGGCTTAAAGGTTGTTCGGCTACTTCAAGAAAAGGAGCTATGTTTAAACTGACATTAAACTCTCTGCCGACAGGAAATGACGGTGTACTGTTTACTTCAGGTTCATTCTTACTGCTCTCACAAGATATAATTGAGAATGTTAAAAATATGAGTATAAGGTTCCAATGTTTTAGTAGCATGGGGATTATATTGTTTGTTTAGAGGGCAAATATACTGCTATTAATAGTTTTTTGCAAATAAAGTCCCTGTATTTATGTTGCAGATGTTTATCTATAATACATTATATAACTGAAAATAAAAACGCTTATCTTCACTAAAGAAGCTAATATTCTACCTGAATAAGAGCTTCATTTGGGT
>DXOJ01000647.1 GCA_019412865.1 Bacteroides sp.
ACAACTGAATATTAACTTTAGTCATTATGCTGCTTAATTTTGATTAGTTACTTATGAAATATTATATATATACGGTCCTTCTGTTGCTGTTAACGGCATCTTGCAGTGATGACGTACAGAAATGGGATCAATGGCCGGAATGGAAACTTGCCTCTCCTCTTTCTGTAGGAGGTCAAGTGTTGGATGAAGAGATTTACTCTAATTTTCAGGGAAAAAAGCTTCATCTGGAAAAAGGACAGGAAGTCGAGTTTTCGGGGATTGACGAAATAGAATCCATTCTTTCACCGGATTACTTTGAATATGTGTCCGAAAATAAGGCCCGTTTCAAAGGAGAGACGGCTGATTATAGTGTGCTTTATGATCCTGCTAATGAGCTTTTGTACATAGAAAAAGCCGGGGCGACCTATCCGGACGGATTATGGTTCTGCGGAGCCAATTGGGGACATCCTCAAGCGAGGCTGGTTACCACAAGCGGTTGGAGTATGGACGGACCTAACAATGTGCTTTATTGTTATAAAAATGCCGACAATGTTTTTCAACTGACTCTCTATCTGGCTAATAACTTCTCATTTAAGTTTTTCAAGCATAGAGGCTGGGGAGAGGGAGACAATGAGATCACTACTCTTCCCGAAGATAATATCACTCTAACTACCCCTTTCTTGGTTGCCGGAAAGACGGGAGGAGATTTTATTCCGGGACCGCTGTTCCAACCCGGAGTTTATCTTATCACGCTCGATTTGAACAATAACACTTGTGCTTTTGAAGCGAAAGATGAGAATATTCAAGAACAATCTTTCCTGGTTAACGGTCAGGAAATGGGTATATTAGAAGAGGCTTCATCTTTTCTGGGCATTGCTTTGGAACTTCATAAAGGTGATGAAGTGACTTTCAGCAATTTTGGTGATGTGAGAAAGATGCTTCAACCGGATTTCTTTGAAAACATAACAAAAGATAAAGCTACATTTATAGGAGTAGACGGAAACTATAAATTGTATTATGATCCGATAAACAAACTGACATATCTGGAAAACCGCTCGGTAAATTATCCGGATGGGTTATGGGTTTGCGGATCCAGTTTCGGACATCCTCAAGCCGGACGGGTGACTGTCGGTGCATGGACTTTCAACTTGCCGAGTGATGCATTCCAGTGTGTGAAGGTAGCAGACAATATTTTTGAAACCACTCTTTATCTGGTTAAAGATTTCCAGTTTAAATTCTACAAACAACGTCCTTGGGGAGGTGAGCTGGCTAGTACTATTGTCAATACGCAACCTGTTAATTTATTGGGTAAGGGATGGTATTACAGTGATCCGGCAACAGGTGGCACTGGTGGCGGACATTTTACCGGTGATTTTGTAGCCGGACCGGATTTCACACCGGGAGTATATCGTGTCCGGATAGATTTGAATAAGAATATATGTATGTTTATTGATAAGGTGGATGAAGGACAACTTGGACCGGAATCTTATAAAATAAATGGTACGGAACTGACTCAATCTACTAATCCAAGCTATATCGCTGTAGAGTTAAACCTCACGAAAGGACAAGTGGTCGATTTCGAAGGATTTAGTTATCTGGACTATATGCTTCAACCGGAATACTTTACGAATGAAAATGGACAATATAAGTTTAACGCTCCGGACGGTAAGTATCGGATTTCATATAATAAGGATAGAGAACTTATATATGTAGAGAAAACGACCGATACGGAATTCCCGGAAACAGTATGGATAACTGGAGCTGCCTTCGGCCATCCTAGAATCAGCGGACTCCTTCCCGATGACATTGGAAATTGGGGATGGGATAATCCAAAAGACTTTATTTGTTGTGTGAAGACCGGAGATCGTGTATATGAAACTAACCTCCTTCTGAACAACGATTTCATGTTCAGATTTTATAAAAGAAAAGGTTGGAATAATGAAATTACTTCGTTTGATGTGACCATCGTATCTGAAGGTGATTTAATAGCCCGGGGCGGTTATTGGGATGGAGATCAATGGAAGGAAACAGAGAACTTCGGACCGGGAAATAATTTCAGAGCCGGTATATATCATGTCAAACTGGATATGAATACAAATACCTGTACGTTTACAAAGAGATAATAGTCTGACATAGGTATTAGTGTTACATAAGATAAAGAGGCCGGGTTTCACCGAAACACGACCTCTTTATACAAATAGCAATGTGGCTTTTTCTTTCAGAAATGTCTTATCATATAGATTCTAAAAATAATATTCATGAAGAATTTCCTATTTGTCTTAACTTTATTGTTTTCATTATCATCCTTTTCCCAGTCTCCGGTCGATAAGTCTTTTCCTCCGGAAGAGTTGTTTGCTTTGGGCTCTTACTATTATCCCGAGCAATGGGATTCCTCCCAATGGGAGCGTGATTTGAAGAAAATGTCGGAAATGGGCATCAAATTCACCCATTTTGCAGAGTTCGCCTGGTCTATGATGGAACCGGAAGAGGGAGAATATCATTTTGAATGGCTGGATCGTGCAGTCTCTCTGGCGGAGAAGTATGGTCTGAAAGTAATCATGTGTACACCTACCCCCACGCCTCCCGTCTGGCTGTCGAAAAAATATCCCGACATACTGATTCAACGGGATAATGGAGTGACCATTCAACACGGACGACGTCAGCACGCTTCCTGGAGTAGCGATCGCTACCGTCATTATGTGGAAAATATCGTTTCCCGCCTGGCAATACATTATGGCAATAATCCCACTGTTATCGGCTGGCAGATTGACAATGAACCGGGACACTACGGGGTGGTAGATTATAGTGAAAATGCACAAGCCAAATTCCGTATCTGGTTACAGAAGAAATACGGCACTATTGACAAACTGAATGATACCTGGGGTGCCTCTTTCTGGAGTGAAACCTATCAGAACTTCGAGCAGGTTCGCCTTCCCAACCAGCAGGAAGTACCTGATAAGGCCAATCCTCACGCCATGCTCGATTTGAACCGCTTTATGGCGGATGAACTGGCAGGCTTTGTCAATATGCAGGCAGACATCCTTCGGCGGCATATCCACAAAGACCAATGGATCACTACCAACCTGATACCTATTTTCAATCCGGTCGATCCGGTACGGATCGATCATCCGGACTTCCTGACCTACACCCGCTATCTGGTGACCGGACATAATCAGGGAATAGGCAGCCAGGGTTTCCGGATGGGTATTCCGGAAGATCTCGGTTTCTCAAACGACCAGTTCCGTAATCGCGTAGGTAAAGCCTTTGGAGTTATGGAACTCCAACCCGGGCAGGTGAACTGGGGAGTGTATAACCCCCAACCTTTACCCGGTGCCATCCGTATGTGGGTGTATCACGTCTTTGCAGGTGGTGGGAAGTTTGTGTGCAATTACCGTTTCCGTCAACCTCTGAAAGGCAGTGAGCAATATCATTACGGTATGATAATGACTGATGGAGTAACTCTTTCTCCGGGCGGTGAAGAATATGTACGCATTACGCAGGAGATGAAAAAACTGCGTGCCGCCTACGATAAGAAAAATCGTATGCCCGGTCAACTGGCCTCCCGGCGTATTGGTTTACTTTTCGATATGAGTAATTATTGGGAAATGGAGTTTCAGCGGCAGACGGATCAATGGCGGACGATGGCTCACGTGCATAAATATTACAATCTGCTAAAATCTTTTGCAGCTCCGGTAGACGTGATTTCGGAGAAAGAGGATTTTTCCGGTTATCCTTTCTTGATAGCTCCTGCCTATCAGTTGCTTGACAACAAGCTGGTGGGTGTGTCACGAGGGCATTATAACATGATGCTATTGGCTGGTATCATGGAAATTT
>DXOJ01000648.1 GCA_019412865.1 Bacteroides sp.
CATTTAAAGTAAGATATACTACCACATTTATATTATAAAGAGCTTTCTTTCTATTTAAATAGCAGCAGGGCTGATTTTTATTTGTTCATTTGCCTTTTTGCCCATTCCAGTCTTCGTTGATCGGCTAATGGAGTCACTTTAAATTCTTCGAATGTAGCGGTGAACCCTTTCCCGTCCGGACAAGCTCCCATTAATCCTACCATGACAGGACAATTATCTTGTAACCAACAAGTGCGCATCATAATATATTCTTTATCATCACGTGAGAAAAATATTTCTACTGCATCCAGGCGACGGACTGCTTTTATCCATATAGAGCGGGGAGCATCCGGCAATTGTACTACACTCCAGTCACTGGTTCGGTGTGTAACTACGGCACTTACATTCTGTTTGCCATCAACGTATTCCACACCTGCTTTTATCCAGTTCTCATGGTCGATGCGCAGCATTAATCCCATTTGGTCAAAGGTGGTGACATAGTTGCCGGTTATCTTTACTTTGGCTTCAAATTCTCCACCATAAGTCGCATAATAGAAAGGTCCGTCGTCCACTGTGAATCCATAATGAGAAATCCTCCAAAAGTCTGTTTTTGCAGGAACATCCATCACTAAGGTTTTGCTATCTTTTATTTCCCACTGTTGAGGCTCGTTCAGCCAGTTCATCTTATTCAAACTTTGTGCCATAGAAGAAGTTGCTACTGCCATAAAGGCTATTGACATGATTTTGATTTTTAAATGTTTCATGATCATTTCTTATTTGATTATCTTTATCTTTGTGGTGCAAAGATAGGTCATACCTCCGTGTGCAACAATACTGAATAATAACCATTTTATAAGATGGACGTATTACAAAAGGAAATAGATGAAGTTTATGCGACACAACTGATAGCCGATGAAATATTGGACAATGGAGTTGTAGAGCAACATCAACGCTTTATTCATTCATTGACGGAGATTAATGGTGGATGTGCTGTTATTTCAGATCTTTCGAATAGGAAAAGTTACATTGCCGTTCATCCTTGGGCGCATTTTCTAGGGTTAACTCCCGAAGAAGCTGCTTTAAGTGTGATTGATTCTATGGATGAAGATTGTATTTATCGGCGTATTCATCCTGAAGACTTGGTAGAAAAGCGGTTATTGGAGTATCAGTTTTTTCAGAAGACCTTTTCGATGTCTTCCGAAGAACGGTTGAAGTACCGGGGAAGATGCAGAATACGTATGATGAATGAGAAAGGAGTCTATCAGTATATTGATAATTTAGTGCAGATTATGGAAAATACTCCTTCCGGAAGTGTATGGTTGATTTTTTGTCTTTATACCTTGTCTGCAGATCAACGAACGGAGCAGGGGATATATCCCACTATTACCCATATGGAACGTGGAGAAGTCGAAATGCTCTTTCTTTCGGAAGAACATCGCAATATCCTATCCGAACGCGAAAAGGAAATACTTCGCTGTATACGTAAAGGACTATCTAGTAAAGAAATTGCAGCTGCCCTTTATATTAGTGTGAATACAGTCAATCGACACCGCCAGAATATTTTGGAGAAACTCTCTGTCGGTAATTCGATAGAAGCGTGTCGGGCTGCTGAATTGATGAAACTGTTGGATTTGTAATCCAATAAGATGGCATTGTTCACTGATTTCTTTCTTCAGATTTAAAGCTTATCTGAAGAAAGAACAGAACTTATTTAAAACAAAAGTAGCAACTCATCAAATCTTTTCACCTGTTTCAGATGGTCATGTGTGAATGTGTCTACTACTTCGTGTTTCCACATCACTTCAAAAGGAATATGTATACCATATCCTCCCAGCGATAGAACAGGTTGAATGTCCGATTTCAGAGAATTGCCAATCATGACAAATTCGGAAGGAGCAATCTGTAAGATATTCAACATTCGTTGATATTCTTTCTCTGTTTTATCGGACATCACTTCAATGTGATCGAAATAAGAGGCTAATCCGGAACGTTCCAGCTTATTCTCCTGATCGAGTAAGTCTCCTTTAGTGGCAACTACTAATTTGTATTTACCCTTCTCTTTCAACACTTTAAGCGTTTCTTTTACTCCCGGCAATAGTTCAATAGGCATTTTCAGTAATGATTTGCCTAATTCAATAATATGTTGGATGTCTGTACCTGAAATCTTTTGTCCACTCACATGCAAAGCTGTCTCTACCATAGAAATGGTGAAGGCTTTGGCTCCATAGCCGAGATATTTCAGATTATTCATTTCTGTTTGAAATAAAGCGGCTGAAATATCTTCAGAAGTGCCATAAGGCTTTAATAGGTCTGTGTATTGTTTCTCTATTTCCTGGAAAAAAGGTTCATTGCTCCACAAGGTATCGTCTGCATCAAAAGCAATGACTTTAATAAGTTCTTTCATCGGTTTTCGTCGTTAATGGTGAATTTTAGATTATATGTTTGGTATTTCGTCGGGTGCAAAGTTACAATAAAAAGAGGAATAAAGGCAGACGGTTTGTTTTTAGAACCGAATCTCCATTTAATTTCATAGAAATCTCTATCTTTGTTACTCGTTTTTTTGAGTTTGAATTTTAATTGGATATACAATAATGAAAATAGGAGATAAAGTACGCTTTCTTAGTGAGGTAGGCGGTGGAATCGTAACTGGATTCCAGGGAAAGGATTTTGTGTTGGTAGAAGATGCAGATGGGTTTGATATTCCAATGCCGATACGCGAGTGTGTCGTGATTGAAACAGATGACTATAATTTGAAGCGTAAACCGACTTCTTCTGCTCCGAAACAAGAGGGACCTGCTAAACCGGTAAAACCGGAGATGCCCGTCATTCAACGCCAG
>DXOJ01000649.1 GCA_019412865.1 Bacteroides sp.
TTTTATCAGAAAATGACTAGATAATTTTATTCCATATTTAAAAATTGATTGTATTTTTGTCGGATACCTAATAACTATTCGTCGAATATCTAATAAAAAACAGTATGAAAAAACATTTTCTACTTCTGATTCTATCACTTTTATTCCTACCGCTTGCACAAGGCAAAGTAAAACTCCCCGCAATGATGGGAGATCACATGGTGCTTCAACAGAACAGTTCCGTTAAATTATGGGGTTGGGCAGACGGCAAAAAAGTAACCGTCACTACTTCATGGAACAACCGGACTTATCAGGCATCTACCGACAAAGACGGGGCCTGGCTGGTGAAAGTGGACACTCCCAAAGGAGGTTATACACCTTATTCTATTACAATCAGCGATGGGACTCCGGTCACTCTCTCGGATATACTGATAGGGGAGGTGTGGATCTGCTCCGGACAGTCGAACATGGAAATGCGCATGATGGGAAATGCCGCACAGCCCATTGACAACTCACTTGAAACGCTTCTAAACTCGGGAAATTACCGCGACCGTATTCGCTTTATTACCGTACCGAGAACCAATGATACAGAGCGCCGCACGGATTTTGAAAAAAGAAAATGGGAAGTTTCGTCACCTGAAACGACCATTGATTGCAGTGCCGCCGCCTATTTCTTTGCCAAACAACTGACTGAAAGTCTTCATCTTCCGGTAGGGCTGGTTATCAACAGTTGGGGAGGTTCGGCTATCGAAGCATGGATAGATGAACCGACATTGAAAACCGTCGAAGGTATGGACGTAGAAGCTGCCAAAGATCCTAAAAGAGGGGTGCATCAGCGTCTGGAATGTCTGTACAACTCGATGTTATGGCCTGTTAAGAACTTCACGGCAAAGGGTTTCCTCTGGTATCAGGGAGAATCGAACATATCCAACTATCAGTTCTATGCTCCGATGATGACTGCCATGGTGCAGCTATGGAGAAACGTATGGGAGGCTCCCGATATGCCTTTCTATTATGTGCAGATTGCTCCTTACAAATATGAAAACAGCAGCAATACGGGGGCCGCTTTATTGCGTGAAGCACAGATGGAAGCATTGAAAACGATTCCTAATTCGGGCATGATACCCACTACGGATATTGGTGATGAGTTTTGTATCCACCCATCGCCAAAGGATGTGGTAGGACTCCGGCTGGCTACGCTTGCGTTGACTAAAACATACAGCATCGGCCGATTGCCATCCAACGGTCCGATGATGACCAAAGTGGACTATGCGGACAAAAAGGCTATAGTGACATTTGATAATGCACCTGCGGGGTTGTTTCCTACTTTCTCCGAACTGGAAGGATTCGAGATTGCGGGAGCGGACAAGAAGTTCTATCCGGCGAAAGCAAAGATTGTAGGACGTACCAACACAGTAGAAGTGTGGAGTGAAAAGGTAACCCAACCGGTTGCCGTGCGCTATGCTTTCCGTAATTATGTGGGAAATATCACGCTGCGGAATACTTTCGGATTGAGTGCTTTCCCGTTCCGCACGGATACGTGGGACGACGTGAAATAAAGGAAATTATGAAACGATCCATCTTATCTATATGTATACTGCTGGCATCGGTTTCTCTGGTCTTCGCCAATATCTACAAGAAATATGACGTTAGATCAGGGTTATCGGGCAATTGCGTCCGGAGCATCCTCCAGGATAGCATCGGATATATGTGGTTTGCAACGCAGGACGGGCTGAATCGTTTCAACGGTATCGAGTTTACCAACTACGGACATTCGTCAGAAAACGGTGGAAACAGTTATATGAATATAGTAACGATCTGCCGCCATCAGGATAACAATCAGATTTGGGTGGCCAGTACGGAGAAGCTGTATTTATTCGACTCGCGGGAAGAGAAGTTCTCCGTATTCGATACACAGACGGAAGACGGGGTGACAGTCAACAGTGTCTTTGGAATGGCATACGACAACGACGGGCAGTTATGGATCGGAACAGCCAACGGACTGTTTGTCTACAACGAGAAAAAAGGTACGTTGAGGCAGTATCTACATTCTCTTTCCGATCCTCATTCATTGCCGGACAATCACGTGTGGGTGATCTACAACGACTCGTTCGGAACTATCTGGATAGGCACCCGGAATGGTCTGGCAAAATACAACCAACGCACGGACAACTTCACAGGGTATATATCCGAAGATACTTCTTTCGGACGTCCTGCCTGCAACGAGATTATCTCTTTGATGGAAAGTTCGCAGGGAGTATTATGGGCGGGTACATGGTACGGGGGACTGGCACGGTTCAATAAGGAAACGGGGCAATTCCGCTATTACTTCGGAGAAGGGGACACGCTTACCATTCCACGCATCCGCACCTTGTTTCAACGGACGGCCAACTCTTTCTATCTCGGCTCCGACGACGGACTTTATACATTCAACACCACGACAGGAGAATGTCTGCCTACCGACGACGGACAAAATAAAGAAAGTATCTATGCCTGTTATCAGGATAGGGAAGGGGGAATCTGGATCGGGACGTATTTCAGTGGGGTGAGTTACCTGTCTCCCAAGCATAAGGATATTGAGTGGTATTATCCCAATGGTACGGAAAATTCTCTTTCGGGAAATGTAATCAGCCAATTCTGCGAAGATCCCGACGGAAACATTTGGATTGCTACCGAAGACGGGGGACTGAATCTCTTTGATCCCCGCACGAAGAAGTTTAAAAACCATCTGTTGAGAAGCAGTAACCCTAATATCGGTTATCACAATATCCATGCACTGTTGTACAATGAAGGAAAATTGTGGATTGGCAGTTTCTCCCGTGGATTATATATCCTGGATATTCAAATGGGAAAAATGAAAAACTATCGCCATAACCGCGCAAACCCACATTCAATTCCTAACGACCATATCTACTCCATCTATCAAACGAAGGATGGCAGCATTTATCTGGGAACGCTTTCCGGATTCTGCCAGTATGACCCGGAAAGTGATTCTTTCCGGACATTGGAACCTTTAAGCCATATCTTTATCTACGACATGGTTGAAGACCCATACGGAGACTTGTGGCTGGCAAGCAAAAGGGATGGTATCTGGCGTTACAACCGCCAAACCGGCAAACTGCACAACTATCGCAACGACCCGGCAAATCCTGATTCTCCTTGCAGCAACTGGGTAATCCGTGTGTATATCGATCATAAACTACATCTATGGTTCTGCACCGAAGGTGGTGGCATCTGCCGTTATCACTATCAGGAGGACCGTTTTGAGAACTTCTCCACCAAAGAGAATCTGCCGAACAATATCATCTATGGCATACTGGACGATCAATCGGGTAACTATTGGCTTTCTTCCAACAGGGGACTGATCCGGTATGAGCCGCAAAACAAACGGGCACAACTCTATACCATCGAGGATGGATTGCAAAGCAACCAGTTCAATTTCCGTTCTTCCCTGCAAGCCAGTGACGGGAAATTCTATTTCGGTGGGGTGAACGGGTTCAATTGTTTCTATCCGTTCAAATTATCTATTAATAAGGTAAGACCTACAGCGTCTATCTCGGCGGTATATATGCATAGCCCCGACGACAAAGTAAGCCTTAGCAAGCGTATACCTGCTCTTAGCGGACAGGTAACTGTTCCTTATCAGGTGGTGTCGTTCGACATCACGTTCGAAAGTCTTAGTTATGTGGCTCCCAGCAAGAATTTATATGCCTACAAACTGGACGGTATTCACAAAGAATGGATATACACGGATAAACATAACGTATCTTTTCTCAACCTGCCTCCGGGTGAATATACTTTCCGTGTGAAAGCCAGTAACAACGATGAATATTGGAGCAATGACGACTGTTGCCTGCATATTGAAATTCTTCCTCCACCCTGGAAGACCATTTATGCCAAGATTTTCTATTTACTAATTGCATGTGGTCTCGCATATTTCCTGGTACAGCTTTATTTGCGTAAGCAGCAGGCTGTGAAAATAAGAAAGATGAAAGAGATGGAACAAATAAAGAATCAGGAGTTGTTCCAATCGAAAATTACATTCTTCACTCAAGTGGCGCATGAAATCAAGACTCCGGTAAGCCTTATCAAAGCTCCGCTGGAAGCTATTCTGGAAACACATGAATGGAACAGTGAAGTGGAAAGCAACCTGTCTGTGATACGGAAGAACACCAACCGACTGATGGAGCTTATCAAACAATTGCTCGACTTCCGCAAAGTGGACAAGGAAGGTTATACGCTTTCATTCAATGAAGTGGATATCAACCGGATGATAGAGGACATCATCGACCGTTTCCGTGCCATCTCCCTGACCGGAATATCTTTCAGTGTCTCTCTTCCGAAAGAACATCTGCAATATAATGTAGACCAGGAGGCGCTGACTAAAATTGTCAGCAACCTGCTGACAAATGCCATGAAATATGCCCGTACCCGCATTATGGTAATTATGGACGAACATCTGTCTTCTGAAGGGCGCACGCTCTCCTTGTGTGTGCGTGACGACGGTCCGGGTATTCCGCAAGAGGAATGCAGCAAGGTTTTCGAACCGTTTTATCAGGTAGGAAATACAGGAAACAACGGATCGGGAGTGGGAATCGGATTGAGTCTCGTCAAATTGTTGGTGGAGAAGCATAAAGGAAAGGTTTATATCAATCCCGGCTATACGGAAGGATGCGAGGTATGTGTGGAAATTCCGTATTTGGAGAAAAGCATCTCTGTCAGCCCTTCCATCACTTCCATGCCCGACAAGGTTCCCGCTTCGGAGGAAGAGGGCGAACCCGCCGGTTACTCTCTTCTGGTAGTGGAAGACACGACGGACATGCTGGAGTTTCTGGCTAAGAATCTGGGAAATACCTACACCATCCATACAGCCGCCAATGGCAAGGAAGCCTTGGAATGTCTGGAGACAACGACAGTAGATCTTATTATCAGCGACATCGTCATGCCTCACATGGACGGATTCGAATTATTAAAGTCCATCCGTTCCGACAATATGCTTTGTCATATCCCGTTTATCCTGCTTTCGGCACTCGACAGCATCGATTCAAAAATTGCGGGTCTTGACTATGGCGCGGACGCTTATATAGAAAAGCCTTTCTCGCTAAGTCACATGAAAGCCACCATCAATAATCTGCTGGAAAACCGACGTATGCTTTTCAACCACTTTACAACGGTACCGAATATGTCGTACGACCAGACATTAATGAACAAAACAGACGTGAAATGGCTGAACACGATTAATGAAATCATTACCCGCAATTTCACCAATGAAGAATTTACCATTGATAAGATGGCGGAAGAAATGGCTATCAGCCGTTCCAACTTACAGCGCAAGTTGAAAGGATTGACAGGAATGCCACCCAATGATTATATCCGGTTGATTCGGCTCAAAACTGCGGGAGAACTTTTGCGGGAAGGGGAATACCGGATTAACGAAGTCTGCTACATCGTAGGATTTAATAATCCTTCATACTTCGCGCGCTGCTTTCAGAAACAGTTCGGGATATTGCCGAAAGATTATGTGAAGAAAGGAAGCTAGCCTTTCATATAAGAAACCGAACAACCAAAGAGGTATTAATGAGCTGACCGCTCTTGACTTTGCTCACAATATTGAGTTTTTCTTCAAATGAATGTCGCATAAAAAACTGCACTCCTAAAGTTTTGTGTCTAACTTTTGGGGTGCAGTTCAATTATCAGGGAAGTACATTTCTCATCGCAGTGAGAATATACCCTTGTCAGAATAGGCTGAAACAGCTCATGAAGCCAATAAAAGGGCGAGCAATAGAATAGGAAGTAAAACTTCTGAATTCTATTAATTCGCCCTCTTATATTAACTCTCTTACGTATTATCTATTAGAAATATATCCCTGTTGAATTATATTTCAATAAGAAGCTGTTGCCGGAATACCTTCCTTTTCCAATAAAGCCACAATAC
>DXOJ01000065.1:0-3515 GCA_019412865.1 Bacteroides sp.
CCACAATACGGTCCCGCTGATTATACCAGCCATTACCCAATACGACACCAATCACATTGTTCTGTTTCTTCAAATGGGAAGTGACATCAAATACATTATAAAGTACTCTCTGCGTCGACTGGTCATCATAATGATACAAAAGTTTTTTCAACGATCTCTTATCATAATTCGTAACGGCAGGAGCCAATACCTGATCGCCTATTTTATTTCCGTTGAAAGACATTTCATAGAAACCTAATCCGCAGACATATACCACAGCCTTTTTGACGGCTTTCTTAACAGCAAACTCTTTACGAAAATACGGTGCCGGATATGTCAGCGTCGAATCCGGATATAAATCTTCTGTCTGCCCTATCCATTTTGCCTTCCAGTCGGATGGTTTCAATAATCCCATATTCCAGCTCGATGCCTCACTCCATTTCGTAGGAGTGTTATTTTCATCCCAGACCATCACTTTCCAATAAAGCTGCGCTCCGGATGACAAAGGTTTCCCCCGATAGTTAATGACAGACTCTGATGAACTGACTTTACCGGAATCCCAATAATCACCTTTTCCTTTATTGAGCTGTTTCAGACTGCCGGATACAATGATACGATAGGCCGTCTGCCTTTTTCCTCTTTCATCTGACACTAGTTGCCATTGAAGTACCGGTTGCCGGCTCTCAATAACTATCGGATTCTCCATCTTGTCACAACGCAGATTCACGACATGAGCATTGTCTCTTCCATAGGTAAAGGAAGAAAATGCGATCAACAGCAAGAGAGTTCCAATTAATCTATTCATATTGTCCAATTAAAGAGTTTTTTGCAATCTACACATCATGACCATTATTCAATCTTTGTCAGACTCACTGTATGAGTGACAGGCTTATTGATTTTATAAATGGTTTTAACAATGGTTTTCATATAATTACCCCAGACTTCACGTACCTCAGGATGCATCGCTTTGACATACCAGTCATAACTCATCCGAAGGAAAACATCTTTGGGCAAATATTCTTTAAGTTTATCAATAGCCTGTTGATTATCAGCAAATAACAGTCCCTCCTTTTTCAAGAAAGAATATTCGGTCCACAAATACTCTCTGAAACGTTTCTCCATTTCAAACCGTTCCTCATTCAGATACATAATCTTCATAGCTTGTTGATATTGGGGAGTATTCGGGTAATCTGCCAGATTTATCCCATCCGCCAACTGTTCCACTGAAAAATCATCAATAAACTGATTATCAATCGTCAGCCGATAAGTTCCTCTCTCCAGATTCGTCACCTGAAAGCGTTCCTGATTGAACTCTTCCATAAACGGTACGAGCTGCATGGCATCACGTTGCGACCTTTTACTACCCCAGCCACTTCTCGATACAGAATCCAGCGGATAAGGAAGAGCCTCAGCCAGATAGTCGAAAGTTAAATTGCTTCCGTTCTTCTTCAATTTTGAAACTTTACAGTTCTTACGAGCCGTTATAGATGAACGATGTGCATCAATAGAGACTGACGACACTTCATTTCCCGCCAATCCCTGCGCTTTCAAAAACAGATAAGCCATGACCATCTGACCATCATTATCCGGATGTATTCGATCTATCCTACAAAAAGTAAACGTAGAGTCTTTCTCCTGTTCCTTCAGACTTAGTTCTCTCATCGGTTGATTAAAATCAACAAAGCCCCAGTCATTCTTTTTTGCCGATGCCCGTTGGGCGTCTATTATTTTAAGAATAGCGTCGTTCTTTCCGTGCAAAATAAAATGATTGAACCTGGAGGTCTCATCATAAGGAGAACCACCTATCAGCACCTTGGTTATTTTATTTTTAGCCAGCAATCGTTCTTCTATTTCCCGATAGCTCTCCAACGACTTTGCAATCCGTTCTTCCGACAGTTCTTTCGCATTGTCTTTCATGTAAACATCATAACCGGTATCGTTCATACCGAAAGTCAGTGTCACATAAGTCGGTTTTCTGTCGAAAACGTCATAATCCAGCCGGTCTTTGATATCCCATGCACTCTCTCCGCCAATTCCGGCATTCATGATAGTAATCGGCTGGTCGGGAAAGCGGGTCATGTAATATAGCCAGATAAATGAATGATAATGTCCGCCATGAATAATGCTGTTTCCCACAAATACCACACGCTCCCCCTTTTCGAACCGGGGGATTGCTGTCTGTGCCTGCAGGCAGCCACAACTCAGGCAAATCAAAGATAACAACCAGAATACCTTCATCTCTACTTTTATATATCCAGTTTATTCTGCTCTGCTTTTCCGTACTGTTTCACCAATACACTCACGCCCCCTTTCAGCAGTTCGGGTGCTGCCTCCATACTGATCACCTTTTCTTCGCCCGGCATCAACGTTACATAATTATCGGACATGATAACAGGAAGCACGCGTTCTTGTGTAGCCTTATTGACAAGTCTCACCCGATTGGCAAAAGCCACCGTACCGGAATTGTTCTTCACAGCTATTTTCATCTTTCCGTCAGCCATCGATTTATCGACCAGCCGGCAAGACAAATCAGCTTCCGGAAGGGTATTCAGCAAGGTATAATCAAGGTCTCTCACGCCATTCCGCCAATAGAAGTTTTCGGAGAGCAGATCACCCTTGGCATCTGTCAATTCCAGTTTAATGAAATGAAGCGGAGTCAGTTCTTCTATTCCCTTCGGCTTCTCACCGTAGACTTCGAACTCAAACAATGAATACCCGAATGATGTGGCACGACTGATACCTGCCAGTTTTACATAACGGGCAGCAACCGGTTCCAGCTCAATCTGCTCCGTACCGCCTTTTCCTTCCTTATTGGTATAAACGGTTTTCCACTCCTTCGCATCATTCGAAACTTGCAGCTCATATTTCTTAGCGCAAGCCGCTTCCCATTTCAAAATTACTTTTTCTATTTTCTCCTCTTTGCCAAGATCAATATATATCCATTGAGGATCGCTGTATGCACTTTCCCAACGGCTTCCGGCACCTCCGTCAGCCACCATCGAAGCACTTTTGGAAGCACTTGTTGAGGAAGATGCAACAACATTCTTTCCGTAAGCCAGATTGAAGGGGTTAAAGTTCAACGTAAATGCTTCAGCTATATCGCTGGCTGCCACGTCTACCTGTTTTGTCTGGCCGTATGCGGTAACTTCCTTTCCATTCAGATCGTAGATGGTAGCTTTGGCTGTTGCCCCTTTCAGGTCCTTCGCCGTAGTGTTGATTGCTTTTATGCTGTTATTGGAAGCATTCCATTGGATATGCAGAGGTTCACAAGCCTTTTTCGCTCCCCAGTAAGCACCTGTAGGATCGTAATAATAATCGTAAGTCTGCCATACAAACGAAGGATAGGCAGGATGGCTCATCCAGATGAGAAGTCCGGCGGCGTCATTCCACATCTTGTCGTTCCAAGCCTCATACATTCCTTTCATTACTTCGATATTCAGCAACTGTGCCTTCTCGCAGAACTCTTCCAGTCCGGATGATTCTCCATACTGGGTGTTCACTGAATTCTTGTAGTTTATAGGATTGGCGTTGGATGC
>DXOJ01000065.1:3525-7910 GCA_019412865.1 Bacteroides sp.
GTTGGATGCTTCCTTACCGAAGAAATGCTTGTTCCATACGTTATCGTCATCATTCTTCAACTGCTCGTCAGTAGGCAGAGGCCACCAGTCTTTCTGCGGGATAAACTCTTTCACACTTTCGAATGTAGGAAAAGTAGCCGTACCTATCTCCGTACGCATACCGTAACCGTGATCAATACCATACGGATAAGCCGGTGTGTTAAATGCCAGATTGCTGCCTGATGTTTCAAAATGATGTCTTGGAGGCTGATTTCCCCACCAGCCACTTCCAGACAATCCGTCCTGATTGGAGCATGACTTGTACATACGGTCATTGTTATCCTCTTTGGCAATCATTTCACGCAGGTAATTATCCAGATCGGGTGTCGGATGCGTTTCATTGGCTCCACACCAGATAGCGATGGAAGGATGGTTTCTGAGACGTCTGACTTTATCAAGGGCATTCGCCTTGAATGCTTCCGGTTGGGCTACATCATTATATGCTACATACAGCCAGAAGTCATTCCATACCATTATTCCGTATTTATCACAATAGTCATAAAATTCATCATCGGTCACACAACCTGTCCACAGACGAATCATATTGTAATTCATCTCCTTATGCAGACGGATCTTCGTTTCATATTCTTCACCCTGGCAACGAAGCAGATACTCACTCATCCCCCAGTTTCCACCTTTCAGGTAAATCTTCTGCCCATTGATAAAGAATGTCAGTACAGGATATCCCACTACGTTATCTACCATCTTATACTCATACTTCTTGATACCGAATGTCATTTCCTTTACATCCGACACCTGTCCGTCAACCGAACAAGTCAGTTGGCAGGTATAGAGATTAGGTTCACCATAACCATTCGGCCACCAAAGTTTCGGGTTATCAATGACCAGCTGTTTTATTTCTTCTTTATCTATAAATAATTTGGCTGTCGTTCCTCCCTCTACCCGTATATCTTTAGAGAAGGAAATGTTTCCCGGCTGAATAACTCCGGCAACAACCACTTCCTTCGGAGAAGAAGAAGCATTTCTGATATCTGTTGAAATGGATATCTCAGCTTGCTGTAAAGTCGGCAACTCGGAACGTACCCACGGGTCTTCCATAATTACATCTCCGGTAACAGCAAGGTAGGCATTACCTGTGATACCCGCCAGACGTCCCGGTATATAAGGCATCCAGTCCCAACCGGCACCTGCCAGATAACTGGGGCTGCAAGCAACTCCATACGGGTCTTTAGCTTTACGCGTCTTTTTCTGGTCGGGATCGGTGATCAAGACGGCTATCGCATTCTTGCCGGACTTCTTAACCAAATCAGTCACATCAAATTTTGAACGCAACATATGACCGCTTACATCTTTCACAGATGTTTTCGTTCCTGATATCTTCTCGCCGTTAAAATAGAAATCAGCAAAGCGGTTGGTATTGTCAAAATGGAGCCATACACGCTTTCCTTCCGAATAAGATGCCGGAAGCTCAAATTCTGTACGATACCAGAACGGACGGTTATAAAACGTTTCGTCTACTTTATAAATATTATCAGCGTAATTAGGATCGGGAACAATTCCTGCTTCAACATAAGCAGTAAAAACAGTTCCCGGTACTACACCCTTGACAAAATCGGACATTTCAAATCCCGGAGTAGATATCTGTTCTCCGGTCATATTCTCCAAATCCGCCTGGGGTTTCACTTCCCAAAGAATCTGCGGGTTCGAACTGTTCAACGACATCTTTGTACTCTGCTCCGCACATCCCGTCTGGATAAGAGCAAACACTGCCGATACTATAAAAAGACCAAGTTTATTCATCATGCTATCAAGATTTTAAAGTAACAATTAGTTTTGGGGATCTTTATTTAATCAGATCCCCCATTCAGTGTTAGGCTTATCACCCATAAACAGCTCCAATGTTCCTCCGGCTGCAATATCTGCAAAATCCAGATAACACTTATTGTATTCCTTGCCGTTCAACAATGCCTTCTGTATATATAGATTATTTGTGTTGTTATCGTGTGCAATTACTGTAAATGTTTCTCCTGAATAATACTTCGGATCCAGTCGGAACTCTACCTTATCAAAAACAGGACTTGTTATTTCCATCCGCGTATTCCCCGGACAAGAAGGATGAATGCCGGAAGCAGCCAGAATATACCATGCCGACATCTGTCCAACATCCTCATTTCCTACAATCCCTTCTACTTTGTTGGCATACGCCTTTTCACAAATATGACGTGTCCACTTCTGCGTGTCCCATGGCGCACCCAACTGGTTGAAGAGGAAAGGAACAAAATGTACCGGTTCGTTGGCGTGATTATAATATTCATTCCACAACAAGTTGGAAGGAGTCTTATCAAACAGATTAGTCAGATCCGCTATCACTTTTTCTTTGCCTCCCATCAGTTCGACCATGCCCGTCACATCGTGCGGCACGAACCATCCCTGCTGGTAAGCATTGGACTCAATGCAACCATACCATTCCTTTGTCAGTGCATTCTCCGGCCAAGGTTCCCAGGAACCATCCGCATTTCGTGGGCGGAACCATCCTTTTTCCTTGTCAAATATATTGCGATAAGCCTGTCCTTTTTCATAGAAACGTCGGGCTTCATCTTCTTTTCCCAACGCTTTAGCCAGTTGAGAAACACACCAGTCTGCATAAGCATATTCCAAAGTGTATGAAATGCTTAATGGTTCAGGAGTATAGCCTAACAAATCATTGCCGAATTTGCGTGATGTATTGACTGCGTATTGATAAGCTTTCTCAGCATCGTAAGTGCGGATTCCCTTTATATAGGCATCAGCCAATACGGATAATGCAGGATTACCCAGCATACATCCTGAATAAGAATTCAGCAGTTCCCAACGTTCGTAATATTCGCGTCCGCTTTGCTCAGCCATAGTAATCAACGAGTTCAGTTCGTCACTTACCAGACGCGGATTGATAATCGTTTGCAAAGGGAACTGACTGCGAAATACATCCCAACCGCTGAATATAGTACGTTTGGTAAATGTACTGTCACCTGCATATGTCTCTTTATCTCCGCCTACATAGCGTCCGTCTACATCCGAATAGATTCGTGGATCGATCATTGTGTGGTACAAAGCGGTATAGAACACCGTTTTCTCTTCATCCGTACCTCCGGATATCTGGACACGGCTAAGTTCTTTGTTCCATAAATCATTCGCCTCCTGTTTCACCTGATCAAAGTTTTTAGAAGCTATTTCCTGCTTAAAGTTATTAGCAGCACCCTCCATATCTACAAAAGAGATGCCTACTTTCATTTCCACTTCTTCTCCTTCCGTAGTCGGGAATTCGGTGAAGAAACCCAGATGTTTGCCTTCCAGTTCTTTCTTACCTGTTATCACCGGAGTCTGTGAAACACGTGTCAGATAAGGAATACTAACGACTTCATCACGCTTCCGGACCCAATTATCAGGGATATCCGCACTCCAGAACCCATAATTACTCAACGACTTGCTGAATTGCGCATAATAATAAACGGTATAATCGGCACTGCCTTCTCCATTACCCCATCCGCCACCGTCAGGAGTACACTTCATCCAACCTTGAATCGTATTTTCATTTACCACCTTCACATATTGGGCTGTGGAAGTACCGCCCACTCTGCGTGCCAGGTCGATCTGAATACGGGACTGTTCATTCGAAGGGAAAGTAAACCGCAATATTCCACAATGGGGTGTAGCACTAGTCTCTGCTTTGATCTTATAATCAGTCAGTTCTACAGAGTAATATCCCGCTTTCGCAGTCTCGGTTGCTTTATCATAGGCAGAACGGTATCCTTTGATACTGTCATTATTCTCTTTACCCGCTACTTTCAGCAATTCACCGGTGGTAGGCATGACGAGGAAATTTCCTAATTCACCAAACCACCCCACACCACTCATCTGAGTAAAGGCAAATCCTTCAATTGTCTTATGTTCATCACTATAACCGGAGCCGTTATCACCTCCTGTTATTGTATTCGGACTCACTTGCACCATACCATAAGGAGTGGTCGCTCCCGGAAAAGTCTTACCCAATCCATGATAAACACCTGCAGCCCCCACACTGGTGCTGGCGCCGATAAACGGATTTACATAATCAGTCGGAACCAGATCTGCTGTAACTGTATCCGTCGATGAACAAGCGGTCATCCATAAAAAAGAGCAAGCAATTAAAAGATTAGCAGTAGCTTTATACATAAAAATATTTCAGTTTACTATTAATAGAATATATTTATAAATCAATTCAGTACGAAAGTCTTTATACCGAAACGGGGCATTGAAACAATCATTTCAGTTTTCCCGGCACGTGTTTTTATCTTCTTTTGTTCCAGGCAGTTTCCATTCAGATCTGCTTCCTATATCTGAGATCTGTCTCATATACACATCTGACG
>DXOJ01000650.1 GCA_019412865.1 Bacteroides sp.
CATACTTCCAGTTTTAGATTCATTGAATATTGTAAACAAGAACTAGAATTTTCTGTAATTTTTGAATATATCAAAGTTTCCTAAATACAGAATAGAAGGCTATTCTAATATTATTAAAACAGCCTTCTATTCATATATCATCTATTAAACCATACCGTAGTTACACTTTCCTTTCCTAAATAAAAAGCCTTTGCTTTTATCAGTGGAGCATCACACGCTATCGGTGTTTGCCATTCTACAGAACTTTCCGTAGGCTCACTACCATCGGTTGTATACCGGATTACCGCATTGGGATTGGTAGTATTAGTGAGTAACAATCCATCCTTTACTATAATACCTGGAGGAGATACCCGGAAATTAATACCTCGTTTTGCCAAACGGGGCAATTCATAAGTTACAATACCGGCATTATATTTTCGTTTGGCATCCATATATACTTTGCCGTCCGGAGACAATGCCCACGATGGTTGAGCATTCCAAACGCGTTCTGCCAGTCCAAAGACTTTCGGGAAAAGATAATATTCTATTTGTTCGAAACTACGGATTGTCTCCGCCCAGATTTGTCCGGACAAACCTTTGATATTCTTATACCCCTCTTTTGTCAAAGGTTGCTTACCGTTTGAGGCTGTTTTTACATCCACAGATTCACCTTTCAGATTCCGCCGTAAAGACTTGTAAATATCAAAAGGCAACATATCAAACGTTACGTACTCATCTACGTAACCACCCCAACGTAACCCCGGTTCTTCCACATGATAACAATAGGCCATATCCAAATAGAAATTACCCACATTACAGAGTATAATAGGATAGCCCGCATTTGCTAACTTATACGGAACTTCATCCCCACCCTGTTCCGGAATTGTATTCCAGCAATAATTCAAGACCTTGCTATTTCTGAAATGTTCGTTCACGGTATTATCCGGATTCATAACTATGTCTTGCCATCCAACTGCTTGTATATTACGTTTATCCAACATTTCCAGAATTTGCCCCAGAAAATAATCTTTCAAATCCCGTATCTTAGTCAGTCCATGTTTTTTCATAAAAGTACGGCAGACAGAAGAACCTTCCCAAATGCCTTCCGGCACTTCATCACCACCTACATGGAAAGCAGGTAGTTCTACTCCCGCATCCTGATACATCCGCCCGATTTCATCAATCACTTTTTCAAGAAAACGGTATGTAGAAGGCATTGCGACATTAATAACATTATCAGTGAAATTTTGTGCCGATAGATATTGGGAAGTATCTGCAAAGTCAATCAGAAGATATTCTTCCGCTTTCGACTGATCCGTATCAATATATTTCCGGTAACGGGCATTCATGGCTTTTATTGCTGCCCGTGAATGGCCGGGAATATCTATTTCAGGAATAATTCTGATATGCCTTTCTTTTGCATATTTCAAAATATCCATAAAGTCACTGCGAGAATAATACCCATTAGCCAATGAGGTGGTATCTACCTCATTCCATCCCCAAGCATAAGCAGGATAAAGACATGTCAGTTCATCTGTAGTATGTCCTCTGCGAGAGGCTATTTCTGTCAATTCTTCCAATCCGGGTATTTCTACACGCCAAGCCTCATCATCACTCAAATGCAGGTGCAGTACATTCATTTTATAGAATGACAGTATATCTATCAGTTTCAATAAGTCCGTCTTCTTTGTAAAATTGCGGGCTACATCCAGCATGATTCCCCGATGTCCCATGTCCGGATAATCGGTAATATGAAGATTGGGGAGCGGAGAGGAAGCTAGCTTCATGCTATCCAATAAAGCAACCAATGTCTGACAAGCATTAAATATGCCATGCGCATCATTAGCTTTCAAAGTTAACAGGTTATTCTTTATCACAATTTCGTAATACTCATCCGGACATTGGCAGGTGGCAGGAAGTTCTGTTTTCTTCAATTCAATGATTGTTTCTTCATCCTTGTCAGAAACGGTACATCCTAACTGTGAAGTCAATTGCTTTTTCAACAAAAGAGCTTCTTCTTTAAATACACCGTCAAACTTCAGACCTACCTTTGGAGAGAAAGTAGAAACACCACCCGTCTTCTCTACTTTTTTAGGAGTAGGAAAGAGAGAAAGTATATCACAATCTACAGGCTTGCTGAAATCATCATTCTGCTTATACAAATAATTTCCATCTGCATAGGGAAAACTATTCTTCGAACGAATCCATTGGGCATCGGGCGTAAACAGTCCGATCTCAATCGGAATATTTTGCGGCTGCAACATTTTCCCTTTTTCATCGGTAGCTACAATATAAGCCCCTTCAGGAACCGAAGATACATTAATCACATTTCTTTCACTCAATATAGTAAAAGAGAGTGTTTCACCCGGTGCCAACGCCTGATAGTGTTCAGTAGGATACATTTTATAGTAAGTCGAACCAATACATTCTATTTCCAACGGGGCATTAATAGGTTGCTGATAATAAATTGGTGTCTGATTAAAATAGATCACCCAATTATCAGCCAAGGATTTATTCCCGTTATTCGTCAAACAGAATGTATTCTTAAAATATCTGGCTTCCACACTATCTTTTTCCAGTTTCCATGTTAAAGAGAGCTGTGAGGAAGGGGGCTGTTTACCAGCCCCACAACCAAACAAGCATATCCCCAACATCATTATCCATATATTCCTCATAGTTATCATAAGGGAATTATTTAGTTAATGAACGAATACATTCCACTTCTTCTGTTGAATAAGGTGTCCCATCGCTACGGAAAATATCATGGAACCACAAGGACGGTTCAGCTACGTCAGGCAACGGAGTATCCCATGCAAATATTGTATTTGTCTTTCCGGCTACAAGTCCCCAGTTTATTGCACCGATATTTTCTTTCTTCAGCATCGGCATAATATCCTGGAAAGTACTATTTTGAGTACGTGCCATATATTCCGTGCAAATCATCGGACGCCCATATTGCTTCAATGTGTCAATGAGCTGTTGATGCGAATCCAGACCTTCATACGTGTGATAGGTTATCACGTCCGAGTTTTCCAACTGAAACTTATTCAAATTAGTCAAACTCATATCCCAAACTCCGGCTGACAAGGGTTGCGACGGGTTAACCGTTCGTCCCCACGTAAATATCTTCTGCAATAACGGCAGACTTCTTTCACCGTATCTATATCCACCCGAACCGCCGGGCTCATTATATAAATCCCACAACACAATTCTCTTATCATCCTTAAAGGTGGTAAGAATGTCTTTCACATAATTCTCCAAGACCGGAAGTATCACTGCCGTATCACCTTTATAATACAAATCTCCCGGATCACGCGCCCATCCCGAATTATGTACTCCCGGTTGTGGTTCCGGTTGCTTTCCTGCCTGGTAAGTAGGATTCCAGCAATCATCCAGAAAGACAAAGATGGTAGAGATATGATGCTTGGCGGCAATAGTAAGGTATTCATTAATACGTTTCTTAAAACCTTCCTTATCCGTTTCCCAAACCAGATGGTGCAAATATACACGCATACAATTCATTCCGATATCTTCTGCCCAGCCTAGTTCACGGTCAATAGTCACCGGATCAAAAGTATCAGCCTGCCACATCTCCAATTGGTTGATTGCCGTGCTTGGAATAAAATCACACCCTCGGAGCCATTCCCATTGTTGATACCATTCATTAGCCTGTTCTTTTGTCCAGACTTCACGAACAGAGACTGTTTTCTGACTGCAGGCAATTAACATAATGCCAATAAAAAATAAGAGTAATATCTTTTTCATAATCGAATTTACTTTATCTAATTAGAAACCTTTATTCATTTTCTCCACGTAAATATAACCATATCCCCCGGTTCAACCGCTATCGTAGAACCATCCGGACTTACAGTTGAACCATCCTTCAGCACTCTGCTTACAGAACCATCCACATCAATTGCCAGATTCATCACATTACGAAAGTCCTTATTTACAACTACAAGATACTGGTTACTACCTTTCTCCAATACAGAAACAACAGCACCTGTATCACTCGTTGTCAACGATTTTATAGGGGCCGGTAAACTTCCCAACGCCGTAGTTCCTTCCGGTATTTCGCTTCCGGTATGAGACACTGAAATAACCTGCGCTCCCAAGAATATACCTGCAAGCTGTTGCACCTCCTGATTGACCGTCTTGACCAAATCATATACTTCGGTCGGTTCATCATGTTGAAGTCCGCGATAAGTAAAATACTGGATTGCCTGTGCGCCGTAAGCCAAATCACTGAAAACTTGTAATCTCAACTCGGGCAATGTCGGTATTTTATAAAAATGAGTTTCATCCAGTTTATGAGAAAGTGCAAGTGCAAATGCCCAAAAAGGTTTATTACTCTCTTTAGCAGCTGCTGATATTTCTTCCAAATTCCGATACCAGTCCGGCCGAACAATGCTGGGAGCCCCATTTATAGACACAATAGGATAATTGTCAAACGATATAAACGGCACAGGCACCTGCTCTATAAACGACTTTACATTTTCAGAATAAAGTTCTTTTCCCCAGGCCCAGTTCGGATACAAGTTTATATAACAGGGATGATGACTATCCACCGTCTTAATCTTCTTTACCAATTTCCCCAAGCCTGGCAAATCATTCACCTCCGGCTCATCTTTCAAATGATAGGCATACAATGCCGGATGATTCATCATCGCTTTTACAACCTCTTCGGCAGTACCAACAGACAATAGGTCCTGACAGGAAGTTATCATCTTCACTCCGGTTTTCTGTGCCGCATCAAGCACTTTGAGTGTTGTCTCCAAATCATTATACCATCCCAGATAAATATTAATGCCGGATGCTTTCATCACCGGAAATTTCTCAAGTGATTTGTCTGCTTCCACTCCAGTCCATGCTATAATCGGAAATACTCCATCAGCTTCCGGGATATAGGAGTTTCCCTGAATAATCTCTATTTCCTGCGTTTTCACCCCATTAGGCACCACACGGAATACGGCAGTACGACCGGTTCCCGCATTTGCACTTACAGTAATTGTCACTTTTCCGTTCCCACTCCCTTTAACCGGGGAAATGGTGGCCCAAGACTGATCGGTCTCATTAACAAATTTCCACTCCGTATTAGACTTTATCGAATAAACTTCTGTAAACCCTTCATTGCTGATTTGCAACTTCCCCAAATTTCCGGAAATAGAGAAAGAGGCTTTTTCCGGCTCCATCGAACAAGACATCAACACCATTGGCAACATTGAAAAAAAGAATGCAACCAGAAACTTCTTACTATATGTTTTCATTGATATATACATAATTCTATTGAATATTAAATTAAAGACTATTAATCCCGATTCCCAACTCAATTATAAGGAATCAATCGTATCATTTCACTAGCTTTATCGATATGTATCGTATAAAGACCAGCTTTAAAATCAGGACCGGGAATCAAATCACCGGGAGCACTTCTCGTAACCAAGTTAGCCGGTTCAACCGTATACAAATTCTTCGTATCCTCTTCTTGCGCCCAGCCATATCCTCTATAGAATTTAAATCCCATCGTCTGGTCGATATATACGACTGCCTCAAAAGCACTTGCACCTACCTTCTTAAAGAAGAACCACTGGTGAGGATATGAGAAATCCCAAGCAAGTGTGGCAACATAGGGTTCACGCGGGAATCCAACTCCGGTACCAACAATATACATCACTTCCGGATAAAACACATCCCGCGGCCGTTCCATATACATAAAACCGTTTGATGTATTGTATTTCAAGTTATAAAGTACCGACGGACCATCGAATTTTGCCTTGGCACCGGAAACATCTTTAAAGAATTCCGGCCGGAGCATATTGGTGACATCATTACCAAAGCCGATAAAATTAACCTTGGCACTTTCCACCAGTTCAACATCCAACTGGATATATCCTCCTCCCACATCAAAGAACCGGGATTTATCAATATCAATACTATACGTCAGTGTCTTATCAGTCAGGAAAGACAACATATCGAAAGTGATATTCTCCAATGTATAACTTCCCACCTTAGGAGTCGGTATTGAAGCTGCCGCATCATCCGTCACAATGGATATTTTATCATCCGCATACCCCCAAACCAGACCGGAATAGTCCGGTTTATTATTTACCACCTTCTCGGCAACTTTAAAATGATCTCCGATCCCTGCAAGATCCGCAGCATTCGTCCGAAAACCATAATCCGATTCATTCTGATTTGCCTTGTCCATTTCATATACATTTCCGAGATCATCAACAATGTATAATTTGGAAGGTGTTTCCGGACGGGTTACTTTCACACTTGCAGCCTCATCCAGGGTCAGTGTCGATTCATTACCTCCCAAATCATTTACAGCTTTGATAGTTACCACAGGACGCCCGTTCTGAAAACCGGCAACAAAAGGCAAAGTTGCTTCCTCTTCAATAACTGCAGAGCGTCCGCTCAAGCCTTTAGACAAATTCAAGATTTCGGCTCCATCCATTGTCACTAATAATTGAAATGAAACCAAATCATTATATTCATCACTGACCTGTGCGGTGAACTTCACTTTATCACCAGCCGCCACAACCGTTTCACCATTCACTCCCCGCAATACGGCATTTTCTATTTTAGGTTTTGAAGGTGTAGGCCACTCCGGCCATTCACTTGGCTTACTAACATCATCTTTTGCACACGAAAGGAGCAATAACGACGACATGAATAATACGTATATCTTTTTCATTTTTCTTAAGATCTCTAGTTTAACAATAATGAATGATGACATTAATTGCGAGCTGCCGCAAGATCCGCTTTCCATCCCTCACGTTCAAAGGTCTGTACCAACACTTTTCCATAAGATTCCGAAGCTTGTTGAACCGCATAATTAGGAATAGGCACATATTGATGTGTAGGAGCCACTCCTTTGATCTTCGCTGTACGCTGCGCATACTGATTAAAACGGATGAGATCTATTTTACGCATCCCTTCATACAACATTTCATGTCCTCTTTCCGTAAGTAAAGCATCCAGGAAAGCTTCAACATTCGCTGTTGCCGATGACGGGAGATCACCCAGTCCGGCACGCTTACGCACCTCATTGACCGCAGCAATAGCGTCAGCGGACGGAGCCGCATTGTTTTTACGTACTTCGGCTTCCGCATACATGAGTAATACATCTGCCCAACGAGCTAACGGTATATCAGTCCCCTGAAAAGCCGTAGCTGTTTCCACCGGGAATTTATTAATGATAAACCCGTCCCATGTAGTAGTATTCCGGTCAATCCAGGTTCCTGCAGTCGTATAATATTTGGTCAGAATCACTTCACGACGTTTGTCCGAAGGATCATACGTATCCCAAAATTTCGGAGACACGTTGAAAGTTTGTCCCCATCCCTGCCCTTGCAGATAGAAAGGAGTCGGATTTCCCTGATCGTCCACTCTGGCTGCATTATCGGGAGTAGCAAGCATCATCAGCGGGTTAAAGTTGCCGGACTTATTCGTACCGTCCGCCGTTTCATCACAGCTGACAGCCATAATCACTTCCGAATTAAAGTTATTGGCATTTTTAAATTGCTCGATATAAGGATTGTCCCCTTTCTTGAAAAGACTATACCGTCCCTTCAACTCGTTATACATATCAATCGCTTTCTGATAATAACCGGACATATAATAGCCTTCATTCAGGCAATGCCGCATGATGCATACACGTGCATAGTCTTTATTGTAACGTCCCTGTTCCGGCTGCGTATCTGCAATATACTGATAAGCATAATCAAAATCAGCCATAATCCACTCCGTCATTTGCTGCAATGTCGGACGCACCAGATTTTCCAGTTTTGAAGGATTAATCAGATCGTCCGGATCGACAATCAAAGGAACAGGTCCATATACATGCAATAAATAATACATCATCAATCCACGGCAAAGACGGGCTTCAGCTATAAACTCCCTTTTACGCCCTTCGGAAACCACTTCGGTAGAAGCTTTCTCCAATGTTCCAATCACATTGGTGAAGTAGGAAATCTCACTTACTTTCGGAAAGTGGTTCGGCCTTTCATCACTTAACGTACCGCTTGTATAATAAACACACTGACTAAAATCGGCTTTAGAAAGGAAATAATATCCGCCTCCCCAACCATTATTCCACACAGCCACCTCATCTGTCGGATAATCAAAGAACTTCAGTACACCTCCAGCAGGGATATACCAACCGTGCTGATTACCACTTGTTCCGGCACCGATCCAATAGGTCCATGTTGTCGTAAAAGGCATATAGCAGGTCATCATAAATGATTCGTATTCGGCTTCAGTCACCGGATAATTAGAAACATTCAACGTGCCATACATCTTGGGATCAAAATTATCCTCACAACTGCACATGATAAATGCAATCATGACAAACACCTTAAATAATTTATTCTTATTCATATTTTCAATCTTTCTTTCGTTACAGGTTTTCTTAGAAACATATTTTTGCTCCGAAGGAGTATGTTCTCGTCATCGGATACTCCGCTTTGGAGCCGTCGCCACCCGTCTTTATTTCAGGATCGACACCTACAAACTTGGTAAAAGTAAACGGATTCTGACAGTCGATAAAAACTCTGATAGAACTCACATAATCACCCACTCTTCCCAGCTTCTTTCCTGAAAGGTTGTATCCTAAAGTGATATTCCTGACACGTACGAACGAAGCATTCTGATAATCTTCCTCAAAGCCTACGTTACCAGGTAAAGCGACAGCCTTTGTTGAAGCAATACCACGCCGGTTTCCATTCTGATTGGTTTGGGAATTCCAGATAGTATATACATATTTGTTCGAATTCTTGGGACTCGTGTAATACACATCTCCGACAAGTGCCCAACGATATGCATAGTTATAGCGTGTACGTCCGAATTGTCCATACATAAATACATCCAGATCAAAATCTTTGTATACAAATGTATTTCCAAAGCCTATGTGAATTTTTGGAAGTGTATTCCGCATCTTTACATCATCAATCGTTATTTTATTATCCCCATTTGCATCCTTAATAATCGGATAACCGGGCTGTTGCGCATCTGCCGGCAAAGATTTCTGCGATTCGGGCATATTGCTTTTATCTATGTTGATAACGCCTTCCGTTTCATAGTAATAATAAGCATTCACCGGTTCGTTCTTGCGGATTCGATATTCTTCATAATAATAGTTGGGCATCCGTTCTTTCCAAACGGCATTATGATGTGATAAGGTCAATTGTGAGGTCCACTTAAACACACGGGGGATTTCAAAGTTTAGTGAGTTGATAGTCGCATCCCATCCGTAACGTACATAATGTCCATAATTCATCGGGACGGAAGATGTCATACTAAGCGGAGAGGCAGAGTCATATCCCAGCAAGTTGGTTACATCATTGCGGAACATATCAAAACTCCCCCAGATTCTATCTTTCAGGACTGAAAAGTCTATACCTATATTTTTCATGGTAGTCTTTTCCCAGGTAACATTCGGGTAATCAGGACCGCTAAGCAGATAGGGCACATAAGTCACTGAATTGTTAGAGAACTTGATATATTGGGCTGCCAGACTGAAAGTGCCATAAAGCGAACTACCCAGATTATCATTACCTGTCTGTCCATAACTACCACGAATCTTCAACTGGTCAATCCATGATATATGCTTCATAAACGGCTCGTTAGATAATTTCCAGGCCAATGACACTGAAGGGAAATAGGCATATTTCTTTCCCGGAAAAAACTTATCCGTCCCATCGCGGCGAATAGTAGCGGCAACTACATATCTGTCGAGCACATCCACACTTGCCCTGGCAAATTGAGAACGACGTTCGTCGGCTGCTCTGAAAGAAGTCGGGTAGAAAGCGCCTTCCGCAGCTTCCACCTTATCAGCTGCAATGTGATCGTTAATCTGTTCGTAGTCAAGTTCAAGTCCATTTGAATCGTTCGTATATCTTCCCATACCGACTACGGCATCGACACGTAACAAATCTCCAAACTGCTTTTTGAAAGTCAACGTGCCTTCCATAGTTTGGTTTCTACGTTCAACATATCCCAAATGCCCTCTTGATTTATACATGTCCATAAAATATATGTCAGAAGGAATATACAGATTACGATTAGCATTCTCCTTATTAATGCCATACATCAAACGGAAGGACAACATATCCTTGATTATATCTACATCGGCAGCAAAGTTTAGATAATAACCGCTTGTTTTAGTCCGGTCACTAACTTTTATCATTTCGGCCGGGTTAGGGTAATTTGAATATAAGGTAGGCTTTCCGTCCTCACCTCTGATCGGTAAATAAGAAGGATAAGTCAATGCCGATTGTATGGCATCGTACCCATTTCCACCACCTCCGCCACCGGAAGTTGAATTTGTATATTCATTTTCATTTACATTGACAATTGCTGTCAACTTAAGAAATGGAAGCAATTGTGAAGAAATGTTTGTCCGAAGAGCATAACGTTCCATAGCGGAGTTTTCTACCGTACCTTCCTGTTTGTAATAATTTCCGGACAGATAATATTTCAGCAGTTTAGAACCGCCCGTAATTGTGATATTATGATTATTGATGCTACCATCCTTTAATACACAATCCAGCCAGTCTGTTGTTTGAGCGGCAGCTATCTGTTGAGGTGAGAATTGAGGTACCCATTTATTATCAAAAGGTTTATCACCATAAGGATACATACCATTCGTAAATAAATAGTTTTCTTTATTGAAAATGTTGGCAACATTCATATATTCTTCCCCACTCAAAGGTTCCAGATACGGATAGTTTTTCACGATAGAATAATTTCCTTCATAAGTGATTTGGGGACGAGTTTCAGTACCTTTCTTTGTAGTGATTAATACGACACCATTGGCTGCACCAATTCCATAAATGGAGGCAGATGCATCCTTTAACACTTCGATAGATTCAATATCAGCAGGATTAAGTCCGGCCAATCCCGAACGATTGATAGAGTTGGGCATAACCTGGTTTCCGTTTCCAACCTCTAAAGAAGTGGAAGGCATCATTACTCCATCCACTATAAAGATAGGAGTACCTGCCCCACGAATTGAAAGGTCAACTGCTCCACCCGGTTGCGGGCTTGTCAACGTAGCTTCCAGTCCGGCAGCCCGCCCAAGCAACATCTGTGACATATTACTTGTTGCGGCTCGCGATATTTTTTCCGTTTTTACCGTTGCAATGGAAGTTGTCAGATTCTTACGGGTGGTCGTTCCATACCCTACCACAACAACTTCATCCAACTGTTTTGAATCCTCTTTCATCGTCACATTCAACGTCATCGGTCGGGTAATTTTCTGCGTATATGTAGTGTAACCTATTGAAGTAAATTTCAGTATCGAGCCTTCCGGAACTTGCAACTGGTAATTGCCATCTATACCGGTAATGGTTCCTTGAGTAGCCCCTTCTATCATCACAGTCACTCCCGGAAGAACCTCTCCGGATTCGTCCACTACCTTTCCGGTCACTTTGACCGGCTGTTTGTTATCCTGTGGTTGAGATGAAACTTTGTTTAATACAATCTGACGTTTTTCAATCGTATAAGATACTCCTTCGCCTTTAAAAAGTTTATCCAGTACCAGAGTCATCCGTTCATTTTTCACAGTAATGCTTACTATACGACTTACATCAACAATGTCTTTGTTGTATAAGAAACGATATTCTGTCTGATTTTCGATACTGGTCAGGACCTCCTCTACAGTCACATTCTTCAGTCGCAATGTAATTTTGGCGGATTGTGCCAGGATAGGTATACTGACAGCTTGCAAAGCTATACAAAACAACCATATAGCACAGATTCTCCCCATTTTTACATTCGCAGGTACATTAATTCTCTTTTTCATTTTTCTAATTGAAATAAGTTTCATACCTTTACATGTTTGGTTATTGGTTCTACAAATAAGTTGATTAACGAATAACTGAATCTTTGGAAAGGAAGGTGAGTCAGACCTTCCTTTTTTTATCAGTTGTCGGAAGCAGAATTCACTGATTATGTCTTTCTCATGGCTCGTATTATTTAAAGGTTAATAAATGTGTTTTTCTCTCGTTTCTATCAATAAGACGTTTCTAAAAATAAAAGCCACATTGGATATCGCATTATTTTTTCATCTGCATTATTTTTTCTTCAAACTATCGTTTATCCCAAATAATCTTTCTATTTTTACCCCCGACAATAGAACCTTTACTACAATACTATGCCGAATATCCAACAACAGACTTCCGACGACCGTTTTCTGGTAATAGCACTAAAACTGGATGATAAACAGGCTTTTACCCGACTATTCCATGCTTATTATAAAGATTTGGTATTGTTTGGCGGTACTTACATTCCGGAGAAATCTACCTGTGAAGATATTGTACAAAATATCTTTCTCAAACTATGGAATGACCGGAAATCATTGGTAATTGAGAACTCACTAAAATCATATTTACTGAAAGCGGTCAGGAATTACTGTCTGGACGAATTACGCCATCGCAGGATTATAGATGAGCACATTGCTTACGAACTTAAATCGGATTCTATAGATATAGATACGACAGAAAACTACATACTATATTCTGATTTATGCCGGCAACTTAAAAATGCATTGGAACAATTACCTCCTCAAGAAAGAGAAGTGTTCGAGATGAGCCGATTAGAAAATATTAAATATCAGGAAATAGCCAATCGCCTGAATATCTCTGTCAGAACGGTAGAAGTACGTATCAGCAAAGCATTGAAGCAGCTCCGCATCTTATTAAAAGATTTTATTTACTACTTTTTTTATTTCTTTTCCACTAATGAATGTGGGATTTTCTTTCTGAAACGTCTATTATATAT
>DXOJ01000651.1 GCA_019412865.1 Bacteroides sp.
GTGGCTGCACCCTCATCTGCGGGTTCACCGTCTGGTGCTGCATCTCGCTCGTGACGAAAGAACGCGAGCAGATTTACATACTGGACGGTGACATTCCCTTCCTTGCACAACGTGCCCAGTTGGAAGCGAACTTCACGATGGAAGCCAAGGCCCATATCCAGCTCTTCCATCAGTACTTCTTCAATCTGCCACCTGACAACGACTACATCAAGTGGACGGTCGGCAAGGCGATGTACATGGCGGATGGTACGGCTCTCAAGCAGAAACAGGCTTTGGATGAGAACGGATTCTACTCCGACATCATCTCCTCTTCGGCGGTGTGTACCATCATGTGTGACTCCATTCAGTTTGATGAACACGAACGGAAATTTACCTACTACGGAACGCAGCTCATCAAGCGCCGAACCAAGGACTTGAAGCGCAGCATGATTACCACGGGGTACATTGAATCGGTTCCCCGAACCCGGAATAATCCGCATGGACTACTGATTACCAACTGGAGAACGCTGGAGAATAAAGATCTCGATTACTGATGATAATCAGGTAATTACTCACGAATTACCGAAGAATTACTCAGTAATTACCGAGTAATAACCTAGAATAACTGAAGAATAACCATCAAATAACTGCCTATATGAAATCACTTAGAAAGACTCTTCATGAAAACAGGCTCAAGACGCATCACATGATACGTTCTTGGTTAAAACCCAAATTGGGAGCCATCGGCATCAAGTACCGGCTGGCCGGGCGCATTCGGCTGGCGAATATCTGGGCTAGGAAACATCCCCGTCGCACCTTTGCTTATGTCACCGGGTCGCTGCTTTTAGTACTGGTGGCAAACATCGCTGTGGACAGCTTGTTCGCCAACTCAAACGAACTGAACGAACCAAACGAACTGAACGAACTCAGTGCGCACTCCGGCAAAACGAACTCAAACGAACTCAGCGCCATTGCACCGGTTGACCCCATGCTGGAAGGGTTCCGTACCATTCAGGCCAACAAGACCGTGCATCGGAGCACTCTGATGGACCTCACTGCCAAAGGACAACTTTTGCATGAAGAACTGGATTCGTTGATAGCTCTTCCACACAAGACACATGCCGATTCGGTACACATCATCCAAAGCTACCGTCAGTTGGAGTCCATCGTCAAATCACTTAAAAATAATGATCATCCATGAAGTATAAAATCAATTTTAAACAGCCCAAGTATATCTTCCCGCTGGTGGTGTTCGTCCCTCTGTGCGCCTTGATATACTTCGTGATACAGACCTTCGGTGGCAGTGAGGACGCCCAACAGACGGTTGCCACCGACCGCATCAATACGGAACTGCCGCAAGCCAATGCGGAGGAAGCCGGAGATAAAATGTATGAGATGTCGCGCCGCTTCGGGGACGAAGATGCTTTCACTGCGATTGGTGCCATCGGTGAAGAACAGAAAGAGAACGAGGAACTGGAGCACGGCTACAGCGAAGACGAACTCAACAAACTGGATGCAGCAGAAGCGGAACGGCTTCGTCAGCAGCGGGAAATGGAGGAACTGGAACGGTCACTGGCCGAGTCCAGAAGGCACATCAATTCCTTTGCATACGGAGACAATGCTCCTGGCAGTACAGGAAATTCCCGTACAGGTCAGAGAGGCAATCCTTCGGGGACATCCGAAGGCTATACTTCACAGGATGACTTCGCCCGTGACCTGGAGGAAATCCAGCGCAGAAGTTACGAGCGCCAGAAGGCCATTGAAAGCGGATTGGGTATCGGTCGCTTTGACCGGGATGAACAAGCAGAGAAGCAGCGGAAGGATTCCATTGCAAGAGTCCGTCAGGCCGAAAAGGAACGCAACCGCCCCAAGCTTGTCATCAAATCCGGTGATACTAATGCAGAGAAGTTCCATACGGTAACATCTCCTGATGATGTAGCTGAAGCCAAGTTGATCCGCGCTATGATTGACCAAACTACCAAAGCCAAGGAAGGTACCAGACTTCGCTTCAAATTGCTGGACGATATAACCGTCAGCAACACCAAGTTGAAGAAAGGCACCTACCTCTATGGTACAGTGACAGGCTTCGGACAGCAGCGCGTGAAGGCCACCATTACCAGCATTCTGGTCGGTGATAAGTTCATCAATGTGAAGCTTTCAGTGTTCGACAATGACGGCATGGAAGGGTTCTATGTACCGGAATCTTCTTTTCGTGAGTTCGTGAAGGATGCCAGCTCCAGTGCCGTGCAGCAGAACATCAACTTCCAGTCGGAAGATGGCTACGGTTCCGGTATCTCAGGTGAAGCCCTGGCGCTGCAAGCCTTGCAAAATGTCTATAACTCAGCTTCTTCGGCCATCTCGTCCAACATCCGCAAGAACAAAGCGAAAATCAAGTACAACACGATTGTGTATCTGATAAACTCGGAGGAAGCAAGGTAAAAGGTCAAGAATAAAAATAGGTAAACTATCTTACTAATCACAAAGTAAGCAAGGTTACAAGTAATAGAGTAAGCAAGTTTACAAGTAACGGAATCAGCAAATAATCAAATCAGTAAATCATCAAAATTACCTAATATGAAAGCGAAATTATTTTTACTTTTCTTCGGTCTTCTAGGTTTTGTTGTACAGGCTGCTGCCAAGGAGAAGATCTACGTGAACAGTGAGGTCACTACCCACATCGTCATGCCCGAAAACATCAAATTGGTGGACATCTCCACGACCAGGATTATGGGCAACCAGTGTGCCGACAACATGGTACGCATCAAGCCTTATCTGGAGCCAGACTCTATCAAAACTTCCTTTGACGAGAATGAGTTACTGGGTACCATCACCCTGATTGGTGAGCGCCATATCGCTCAGTATGACGTGGTTTATACCCATTATCCCAGCATGGCAGCCTCCATCTTTGAAGTAGCCTATAGTGATACCCAGTCCTATATCAACCCTGAGGTGTCGATGCCCAAGGCCGAAATGGTGCGCTATGCGTGGGCGGTGTATGGCAGCAAGCGAAAGTATAATCAGGTGGTGTCGAATGCCCATGGCATGAAGGCCATCGTCAATAACATCTA
Organism: Bacteroides sp.; assembly: GCA_019412865.1. GTDB lineage: Bacteria > Bacteroidota > Bacteroidia > Bacteroidales > Bacteroidaceae > Bacteroides. The sequence goes on from DXOJ01000651.1 coordinate 3,048, forward strand.
TACCATCGGCGACTACTTCTTTATTGATTATTCCTTACAGAACAAGACGAAGATTGCCTACGACATTGAGGAACTTCGCGTGAAGCTGACGGACAAGAAAGAGACGAAAGCCACCAACTCGCAGACCATTGAACTGACACCGGTTTATTCGTTGAATCCGGTCAAGAAGTTCAAGAAGAATTACCGCAATGTGCTGGTGATTGAGAAGCTGACCTTCCCGGATGAGAAGGTGCTTCGTCTGGAAATCTCAGAGAACCAAATCAGTGGCCGTGTCATTACGCTCACCATTGAATACGAAGACATCCTCAATGCCGATGGCTTTGATTCGGACATTCTGAAGAACTCTTCATGCTATCCTTACTATTACATTTACCGCTAAATCTGACCCGATATGAAGAAGATTTTAATGATCATCTGTTGTGCGTTTGCCGTGTTTTCGGCATCCGCACAGGACAAGAAACTCACGCTGAATGCAGGTTTCCTGTTTCCGAATACCTTGAATGCGATGATTGGTTACGAACATCCGTTGAGCTATGGCAATGCCGTGGAAATCTACGGTGAAGTGGGGAA
>DXOJ01000652.1 GCA_019412865.1 Bacteroides sp.
GAAGTAGAAAATATTTATAATTTTTTAAGTAAGCATTCAATGGAAACCGATGTTAAGTATGAAGAGGAAGCAACAGATATCTGGATGATAGATAAATTTACAACAAATAGTTATGAAATTCTTTATTTCGCTACACATGGAGTTCCATATTCTGAAATATACTACACATATGATCTTTTTTACAAACAAGTCTCGGAACAATTCGGAGAAGAAAAAATAAAGGCAGAAAAGGAATTCATTACAGACAATCTTCCGACTTTTTCTCCACTAAATGGATATCTTTTTATGTCTCCCAATGAGATTAAAAAAAGTAGTGGCCTCTTAACAATAAAAAAAATTATGGAGCTTCCTGATTCTTCTTTTGTAAATACGCGATATGTTATCTTATCTGCGTGCAATACTGGTGTTACATTTGCTCCAAAAACTTTAAAAAAAGATATTACTATCAATAAATTTTTAGAATCAAAAGATATGGAAAAAGAACTTCGAAAAACAGGATGGATTCCAGGTGTCGATCAAATAAGTTTTGTAGATGCTTTTATGCGTAAAAAAGTAGATAATGTTTATGGAACATTATGGTTTGCAGATGATGATGCTTCGGCTTATTTGATGAATCATTTTATTGAAAATATTGTAGCACAAAAAGAAAAACAGAATGCAGTTGCAGCTTTTTCTGAAACGCAACGCCAATATATTAAGGAAAGTAAAAATGGAGAAAAACCATTAGGTAATAAATGTTTCGTACCTCTGCACCCATATTTCTGGGCCGTAGGTGCTCTATTCGGAAAATAAATATTACTTAGCCCTCCAACCTTTAACAAAGGAATATTCATATGTCTCCCAAAAAAATGCGTAAGATTGCGTTGTGGACACTGCTTGTCGTCATGTTGGCGGGTCTCGTTTGGGCAGGGATGAACTTGATGGGCCAGTCCAACAAGAGTGCCGCTGATGCCGGTTCCAGTGCGGCTGATATGGAAATGGCCTCACTGGATAGTATTAAACAGAGTACGAAGTCCGCTTGCGACTGGAATCAGGAACGCGCCTTACGCAAGAAAATTGACGCCGCCGACGCCTCTTACCGTACAAAGCTCGCCAGTGCCAAATCCGAAATCGAACGGACCGGTGAGGTATCTGAAGCGACCAGAAGTGCGGGTATCGCTCTCGCCAAACAATTCCAAAATGCCAGTGAGAACTACGCGGCCTTTTGGGATAAGAATAATGGAAAGACTCGCGCCAAGCTTGCCCGTGAGGCCGGTACAAGCCGTGTAAAGAGTGCCGAGATGGCATTCAACAATGTCGATGCCTCCAAAATCGACGCGTACAACGATCAACAGGCTTCTTTGCGTAAGGCTCAGAAGGCATATTTCAGTGAAGCCAAGGAAGATGTGTCCCCTCAAGACCTCGCTTCTCTGAAATCTTCCCTTACTCCCAAGCTTGAAAAGATGGGCTCTGATTTGATGGCCCTCGTGCAGAGCGTGACCAACATCCTCTCGCAGGTCAAAGACCAGGTCGGTTCCACTTTGAGCGTTGGAGGCATCGGCGGCTGCGCTAAGCAAGTTGCAACAGGGGGCGGCACGGCTGCCGTCAATGACGGCGTCGCTTCCTTGCTCTCGCCGTTGCAGTCCCTTTTGAGCCTCGTCCAGTCTATGGGCAGCAACGTCCAAGGAATGCTGTCCGATATCGCCACGTTCTAATTCGTAAGGGCCCAGGGCGTCGAGCTCTGGGCCCATTCGCTATGAAAAAAAATATACTGCTCTTTTCATGTATTGCATTGTTGGCCGCTTCGCCATGCTCTGCCGGTATGCTGGAATCCCTATGGAACAAGTATATTCCGACTGAAGATGGGAGGCCACTGTCTCCTCCACCTTCCCCTGTAGACATCCAGAAAAAAATTCCGTGGAACTCCTCGGAACTTTTACGCATAACTGGAAATACCAATCGACGACGCACGAGCTCTTTTACGAAGATCACCGGGCGTTGGCTCGGAGCATTTACGGATTGGCAATTTATGCGGGAGATGTGGATTCCTCACTCGATCCGCAAAAATTCATTGAAGGCGTGCTGGGCTATCACTATCGGGTTACGCAGGTATGTGCTTGGTTAAACGCTGTTGTCTCCAAAAAAACTTCCAGTCCAGAACTCGATGAAGAAAATCTGATTGGAGTATTGCTCTCGGATGGCGTTATTGCCATTAAGGGTGGACATTTTGTCCCTACGGGAAAGTATTCCCACATATTAGCAGCCAGCCAGGGAAAGAAACGCTCTTTTTCAGACAACTTGCGGCATGAGCGGTTGCATGTGTTCTGGGATGAGGATTCTGTTTTCCGTGAAAGAGCTCAGCAAGAATGGAAGACCCTATCGGAAGAGGAACGCCAAAAGATCCGCAAAACGTTGCACCAATATGCGCAGGAGAATGAAGCACAACTTGTGGAAGAGTGGGCCGTTAAAAGAGCGGAGACATCCCGTATGAGCATTGAATAGGGATTATGGGTTCGTTAAAAATAAGGAGGCGTACAGAATGAAAAAATATTCTCTCACCGGGCTGATGCTTTTCGTCCTGCTGGCATTTATCCCTTCATCCGGGCACGCCGTAGGGCGATTGAACTTCATGCTGACGAACCTCACGGGACTCGATATTACGGACGTTCGTATCGCTCCTACGTATTATCCGAATTATATCAGCGAAAACTTATTAAAAACAAATCTAGATCCGAATACGCGGCTCTATATCGGACCTAATTATTATGGTGATCAGCGCTTTTGGAATATTACTGTTTCTTGGTCTAATGGCTTTCAGTACACATGGACGCACAACCAATTGACACGTTATAATTCCTATGTTGTTTATGCCAATTCCTATGGAGTACGCATGCGTCAGGGATATGAACGCTCCTTTGCGCGCTATGGCGATAACATGCCGAGCATGTATGCCGGAGCGCAGCCTGGAGTTTCCGTATCCGTGGGTATACCTGAGAAAGTCAATGCGGTCGCTGTTGCTGACGCGGGCAAAGTTGGCAATAGCACACGTAAGACACGCGATCTCGTGTTTGATGATGAGGAAGAGACTGAACACCCCGTAGTCGCCGGGAGCACTGCCGATACAACTAAAGGTGAAACCATTTCCGTCAAAGCAACTATTGAATTAACCCGCGACGGAAAGCTCTCCACTGTCCTCCCTACTGAATCATTCAAGAGTGGAGATAAGGTTCGACTGCTGTTTTCAACGAACCGGGACGGAAACGTCTATTGGGTGGCCAAAGGCACATCGGGGCAATACCAAGTGCTCTTCCCAAGCCCAAAAGCCGGAATGAATAACACCGTCGTAAAAAACAACAGCTATACGGTTCCGGCAAAGGGTGCGTGGCGTTTTGATGAGCAGAAGGGAACTGAAACGTTGGTCTGCATTCTTTCACCCTCCCGTGTGGCAGAACTCGATAAGGCAGTGGCACTCGGAGGTGAGGGGAAGAAAAATGAAGCTTCAGAAATTATTTCTTCCGTCGTCAATCGTCACGAAAGCAAGCGAACCACGCGAGATCTTGTATTTGAGGAAGAAGATGATCAGGATGTGAATACAAAAACACAAACATCAAGCGATAACGAACCGTTTGTAGCTACTTATGAGTTAATCCATAATTGATTTAAATGAATATATGGCAGTCTAATCGACTGCCATATATTTGTTAATACCATAAGGAATATATAACTTATGTTTAATATTATCCTGACAATGCTTGTGATCCTACTTATACCTTTTCATTCTGCCAATGCATCAAATGAAAACTATGATGATGTAAAAATAGGAAATATATCAAATTACAAGATAGAATCCGGAAAATATTCGATAGATTTTCATGAAGGAGAAGATGCACCCGAATCATGGACTTTTTCAGGTTCTATAAATAGTGTTTTTAACAAACAGCTTAAAAAAGTCATGCAATATTTATCTTTGAACAAACCCAATTCAGATATAGTTGCAATAAAATTCAATATGAATACTCCCATATCTATTCAACCAGTTACAGCAATGAGACTTTATATTCAACCATCACCTCTGAAAAAATCTGATTACGCCATCATTGGAGTCTGTGAACCAGAAACTGACAATTGTTGGAAAATGAAAATTCACAAAGAAAATCCACAATATAATCAAGTTATAGAATCATTTATTGCATCTGAAGTCAGCATATTCTTTACTGGTGGAAATGAAATTCTAGCCTGCTATGAGTAATTTTTCATGAAAAATATTTTTCTATTGATTGTATTATTCATATTTCTTACTTGCGAAACTTCATTTTCAAAAATAAAATCAGAATGTCCAGAAAAAATTATCGATCAACAAACATTTCAAGGTACGTTTCAAGGAAATACATGTACCCCTATATGCTACTCTTCTATTAAAATGCCTAATGGACAAAATTTGATTTTCATACAGGATAAAGATAGTTCCGATGGCATATTTGGCAATATTGGTAATGACGTTGAAACTACTATTGTTGTAAAACAGTTTTGGAATGAATACGAAAAAAAATGTGATCGCGTTAATATCTTCAAAACAGGAAAAAAAGCAAACCCAAAACCAACAGGTATAAAGTCATCATCTGAAAATGATTTTAATGAATGCAAAAACAAATTATATCAATCAGATTCAGATTTGTATACTTACTATGACAGGGAATATGAT
>DXOJ01000653.1 GCA_019412865.1 Bacteroides sp.
GTACCAATCTTATCGTATCAAACGGTCTAGTTATTGTGCCTTTATGGTTCCTCCTTTAGATGTTGTCGAACAATTTGAAACATTAGACGGCAAGATTCAGCCATTGGATTATGCCGCTTCAAAGAATAATCCCGAAGATTTTTTTGCAAACCGTGATAAACGTCTGGATGCCACTGTTATTTATCCGGGAGGAGAGTTTTTGGGAGAACGTTTCTCTATTTACCGGAAAACACTCGTAAAAAGGACAGATGGAACTACTGAAGAATATTCTTATGAAAAATCTGAAGATTGGATGGGAGCGGGGAAAGTGCCCGGTCACGAAAAATACATGAAAAGTGGAGCAGATGGTATCTTCTTGAACCTTTCCGCCGCAGGAACTACTAACTGGGGATTTTTTCTGAAAAAAACACTGTATGGAGTGAAGAGGTTGGATGATTATCTTATACAAGAAAACGATCAGGATGCTGTCGTTATTCGGTATGGCGAGGTTATTTTAAATTTGGCTGAAGCTGCCGTCGAGCTTTCAACCTATGGAGTGAATGACTATTTAGCGGTTGCCCAAGTCGCTTTTGACCTATTGCGTAGTATACATGGAGGATTGCCTGCCAAAACGATGGACTTGGAGGTTGTACGGCATGAACGCCGGATAGACTTGATGTATGAAGGATTCCGTTATTGGGACTTGAAGCGTTGGCGCATTGGGGAAGAAAAGATGCACAATAAAACGTTGAAGGCTCTCTATCCCATTCTTCATATCGATGAAACAACTTCTCCTGCCTCCGTTTATTATACGTTGGAGAAAGTAGAAGCACCGGATTTGGCTACGAGAGTGAAATGGTTCGAGGAAAGAGACTATTATTGTCCGCTTCCTTTAAGCAAAAGCCCGGGTATCGTGCAGAATGACGGTTGGAATTGATAACCCTAAAAGAAAAGAATATGAATAGAGCTAGATTATATATAAATATCAAACTGTTACTTTTAGCAGTGTTAACACTGAATCTGTCAGGGTGTGAACTTGACGAACGTGTGGACGATTTGACCGGTGGCTACGAAGGCGCTTTTATTGACAGGCTGACCGGCGAAAAGGTGGCTACCGAATATTATGGAGCTAAATTAAAGTTACTTGATCTGGAGTATGGAAATGTAGCGGTTCCCTTGGAGTATAACACACTTCCTGAAGGAACATATCGCAATACCAAAGTATATCCTTCCCGCTATAAAGTATGGGCGAACGGACCGTTCTTTGAGTTGGATACCATTTATGGTGATATTCGTAGTTTTAAGAAAATGGACTTGATTGTTACTCCCAACGTAACATTGAAAATCAAGAAGGTGGAAGTGTTGTACGGCATTACAGCGAACGTCACTTTTACTTATCAGGTAAATGACGAACGCTCCAAGAATCAGGAAATAGGATTGGTATATGGCAAAGAGCAATATCCCGGACAACGTACAGCTATGAATGAAAGCGAAAGCGGTTCACATACTTACAAACGAATAAAGAAAAACTTGACAGAATTGTCGGGAGAATTTACGGAGACTCTGTTCTTAAACCCTAACAGCACATATTATCTAAGAGCTTTGGGACGTACGGAATCAGCAGGAGATTACTGGAATTATTCAGAACAGACTGTGATTAATACGACAGATATTGATTTGTCTTCCTTACCGATTGAAGCCGCTGTCGGAGTAAGTAGTGCCACTTCTGCTGTTTTGCAGTGGGCATTTCCTCCCGTTGTTGACGAGATAAAGGTTTCTTATACGGATCGGGATGGTGAAGAGGTGATGGATAAATTTAAACCTACGGATTATTCATACGTTGCCAATTTACCTCATAATCAAAAGAGTACGATCAAAGTACAACTTCTGGCGAAAGGAGTTGCCGGTCCGGAACAAACGATTGAAGTACAGACTAAATCATTGACGGATAAATATGTACCTGCCTCAAACACCCGTCCGGAAAATGTTCCTTTCTACAATGATTCGGAATTTAAAAAATCATTATCCGGTGAATGGGCATTGATATATGGTCCTACAATCGGCGAAGACTGGTCCACTACCGATTTACGTTTTGAATATTTCGATTGGTGGGACACATGGTTGATAGGATTTGCCGACCGTATGCCTGCTTGCCGGGATATAGAGAATTTTAAATCACTGACGATTCAGGGAGAAATACAAACGTTGGTTGATATTTTACCTTTTGTTAATCTGGAAACACTTTCTATCATAAAGGGTAAAGGTTTCTCGGTGGATAAAACGATTAATCCGAAAGTTGACCTGACAGTTCTGAAGAAACTGAAGAAACTTAACACAGTTATTATAGGACCGGATGTGCCGCTTACTAAAAAGAATTTTGATGATGCGGGACTTACACATCTGACGATTACCAACTAGGTCGGTAATCACACTACTCCCTTTGACAAGCGAATGTGTCTAGTGGGTAACATCGGATACATTCGTTTTTTAAAGAAATATATAAATGAAAATATAAATAGTATGTGTAAGATTAAATGTTTATTTCTACTGATGTTGATCGTATTGTGTTCTTCCTGCAAAGAAAGTACAGAAGATGAAAAAGCGATGCAACAGATGGTGGAACGTTTATTTCCGGAGTATGCTTCCCAATTTAGTTTTGAACAATCGGAAAAGATTGATAAAGATTGGTATGAAATAGAAGCGCAAGGAGGAATAGTACGAATACGGGGAAATAACGCAAATTCGATGGCTGTAGGGCTGAACTATTATCTGAATCATTACTGCCTTACCTCTGTTTCCTGGTATGTGAACGATACGGTGGAGATGCCGGAAGTATTACCCATGCCACCGGCAAAAATAACTTCGACTGCCCGTTGCAAGAACCGATTCTTTCTTAATTACTGTACATTCGGTTATACAATGCCATGGTGGACATGGAAGGATTGGGAACGGTTGATAGACTGGATGGCTTTAAATGGAATCAATATGCCTTTGGCAATCACCGGACAAGAATCTGTCTGGTATCGCGTATGGACGAAATTAGGATTGACGGATGAGGAAATACGGAACTATTTCACGGGACCTGCTCACTTGCCTTGGCATCGTATGTCTAACTTGGATTATTGGCAGGGGCCTCTGCCTAAAGAATGGCTGGATACACAAGAAGCATTGCAGAAACAAATCGTAGCCCGTGAACGTCAATTTAATATGCGCCCCATACTTCCTGCATTTGCCGGACATGTACCGTCGGAACTTAAAAGAATCTATCCGGAAGCTAAGATTAGCCGGATGAGCTCTTGGGGAGGTTTCGAGGATAAATACAGAAGCCACTTTCTGGATCCGCTTGACCCATTGTTTGCAACCATACAGAAAGAGTTTTTGGAAGAGCAAACTAAGTTGTTCGGAACAGACCATATTTATGGGGCAGATCCTTTTAATGAAGTAGCCCCTCCAAGTTGGGAACCGGAATTTTTAGCCAATTGCTCGAAGCATATTTATCAATCGATGACACATGTCGATCCGGATGCTACTTGGTTACAAATGACATGGTTATTCTATATTGACCGACATTTATGGACAAACGAACGGGTAGAAGCTTTCTTGAAAGCAGTCCCTCAAGATAAACTGTTGCTACTGGACTATTATTGTGAGAATACTGAAGTCTGGAAGCAGACAGATCGGTATTTCGGGCAACCATATTTATGGTGCTATTTAGGAAATTTCGGAGGAAATACAATGCTTGCCGGAAACACCAAAGAAGTGGGGAAACGAATCGAAAATGTATATACTAATGGTGGAGAAAACTTTTCGGGACTGGGTTCTACTTTGGAGGGGTTTGATGTAAATCCTTTCATGTATGAATATGTTTTCAGTAAAGCATGGGATTGTAATCTGCCGGACTCTGTATGGATAGAACAACTGGCAGACAGGCGAATTGGCTTGAGAAACCAACAAATGCGTCGGGCATGGAAATTGCTTTATGACAGTATTTATACAGCACCAGCTGCTTTGGGACAGGGGACATTGATGAATGCGCGTCCTTGTTTAAAAGGAAATGGCAATTGGACGACTACGCCTACGGTAGCGTATTCCAATGAAACTTTGTTTGAGGTATGGGAGATGTTGTTGAAAGCCGGAGAACATCGACATTCTACTTATGAATATGATGTTGTTAATATAGGAAGGCAAGTGCTGGGGAATTATTTCGGGAAGCTTCGCAATGAATTTGCGGAAGCTTATTCCCGGAAGCAATTACCGCTATTAAAACAAAAAGGAGCTGAAATGAAACAACTACTGCGTGATGTTGATACTTTATTAAGTACACAATCTTCTTTTTTACTGGGAAAATGGATTGAAGATGCCCGTTCATTAGGTATAGACGAAGCCTCTAAAAATTATTACGAAGAAAATGCCCGTACTATCGTTTCAACCTGGGGAGATAAAGATCAAAGTTTAAACGATTATGCAAATCGTACTTGGGGAGGTTTGGTATCGGGATATTATGCGCCTCGTTGGGAAATGTTTATAGATGAAGTTATTCGCTCTGTTTCTAACAAGCAGCCGTTTAATGCTGATGCTTTTCATCAAAGAGTGACGCAGTTTGAAATTGACTGGGTCAAGTCACATGAACGTTATCCTTCCGAACCGGTTGGTAATGCTGTTGAGATTGCTACTTTATTGATGAATAAATACAAGGATTCAATTTTAAAAGAAAAACACAATGAGAATAATTAGTTATATTTCAAGTATAATCATCACTTTTTCTGCATTGGCTATCATGAGCGGATGCAAAGATTCGGAAGTTGTTGATGACGGCTTTCGTACAACAATGGCTAAAGCCTCTGATGTGAAATTAAATAAAGTTGCCTATTGGCCGGGAGATCCTGTAAATTGCTCTTTTACCTTGAAAAATGAAACGAACTATCCGATGGATATTCGTGAAGTAAAAGTGGTGATTCAGAACTTGGATGATGGAGGGTGTGTATTGACAGAAAAGTCTGTTGCTTCCCATATTCAAATAGAACCGGGACAATCTGTTCCTGTGGATGCCGGGACACTGTATACCCTTCCAGCTGCATTAAAGCCTTCTTCCTTTTGTGCTGTCAAGTTCCTGTTAGATTTTGAAGATGGGATAACCACTACAATTGACGGAACATATTTCAGAGCTGTCAACGAGCAGTCGCTGTTGACTTACGATATTCAAAAGTTAGATTATCAGGGACTTCCTGTTTATCGTCAGATAGGAGATATGAGTGCCGGGTTCGGTGTATTAAAAACGATGGTTGCTTTCGATCAAGGAATGGCTGCCACCATGGAGGAGGCTCCGCAGGGTGGTACTTATCCGGTTGCGCCTACTCCGGAGTTTTTGCAACGTTCCGTTCGCAAAACTGTTGAGCTTTACAATTCGGAGATCGGAGCTGCCACAAAGATAAAGAGAGTGGTGGTTGGAACGGGGATCGCATCTGTTTCTTACTTTGCAACAATGATGGGGGCAGCCTATTTACCTATTCATTATCTGGTATCGGCTAATTCTGCTTCCGAAGTACAAGCTATACTCGATTATTCCAATCAAAATGGATATGCCTCTTATGCCACATTGGGTTATGACGGTTCTATGCCCGGAGTGGGAGTTGCCTGGATGAAATTATTGGATTTGCCGGAAGAATATAAGCAATTTATAAAAGATCATCAGGTGGAAGAAGTTTATATTTATGGAGTAGGTCAGGAAGGACATGGAGAGTCTTATTCCCGAAGGGTTTTGACGCAGAATACAATTA
>DXOJ01000654.1 GCA_019412865.1 Bacteroides sp.
GAAATAGATTTAATGGATGTTCTCCGCAAGATTATTAGTATTCGTAAGACGCTCTATAAAGCAGCGGGAGTAGGGGTGATCATTGGCATCATAGTTTATTTAAGCATTCCCAAACAATATACGGTGAATGTTACTCTTTCCCCTGAAATGGGTGGTTCCAAAAGTGGAAATGGATTAGTGGGGATTGCTGCCTCTTTTTTGGGAAGTGGTGTTTCATCGGGTGATAGTTCCGATGCGTTGAACGCCTCCCTTTCCTCGGAAATAGTTTCTTCTACCCCCTTTTTACTGGAACTTTTATCCATTGATATTCCTGCTCCGGATGGGAATGGTAATATGGTTCTGGATACTTACTTGGATGACCAGTCCTCTCCTTGGTGGAATTACGTCATAGGTTTTCCCAACATGTTGGTAGGAGGAGTGAAATCCTTGTTTAGTGAAGGAACGTTAGACACATTAGAGAATGTAGGACGTCGTGGTACTCTTGAATTATCACAAGAACAGAATACTAAAGTCAATGTTCTTCGTAACAGTGTCAAAGCTTCTATAGATACCAAAACGGCAATAACCAATGTGTCCGTCAGTTTACAGAGTCCCAAGGTAGCAGCGGTTGTGGCGGATTCCGTCGTTCATAAGTTACAAGAGTACATTACTGATTATCGCACTTCCAAAGTTAAGGATGACTGTGCTTATTTGGAGAAACTATTCAAGGAGCGACAGCGCGAATATTATACTGCCCAAAAGAAATATGCCAATTATGTAGATACGCATGATAATTTAGTTCTTCAAAGTGTTCGTACGGAGCAGGAACGCTTACAAAATGACATGAGTCTAGCTTATCAAATCTATAGTCAAGTCGCTAACCAATTGCAAGTGGCACGTGCTAAAGTACAAGAGGAGAAACCTGTTTTTGCTGTGGTGGAACCTGCTATCGTTCCACTAAATCCTTCGGGTATGAAACTAATGATTTATGTGATTGTTTTCGTGCTTTTCTCCATAACGACTACTATAGTTTGGAAATTTCTTGTAAAAAATATTCTAAAAATAATTATAACTAACGTCTAATTGAGGCGTTTACCAAATCATATTAAATCCAAGATTATGTCAATTCAAGTATTGAAACCAAAGTTTGAGATTGAAGAATGTCTCGAGGCTGTAAAAGAATGCCTTGAACAAGGCTGGACAGGCATGGGCTTTAAAACCGCTCAATTCGAAGAAGCCTGGAAAGATTACACCGGTCATAAATATGCATATTATCTTAATTCCAACACTGTAGGTCTTCATCTTGCTGTGAAAATTCTTAAAATGCAGAATGGATGGCAAGATGGTGATGAAATTATCTCAACCCCTATCACCTTTGTATCGACCAATCACGCAGTTATGTACGAAAATATGCATGTTACATTTGCTGATGTAGATGAGTATCTTTGTCTTGATCCCATAGATGTTGAGAAGAAAATAAGTGATAAAACCAAAGCTATTATTTTTGTAGGTTATGGTGGACGCGTAGGAAAACTAGATAAGATCATAGAGATATGTAAAAAGTATGATCTAAAACTAATACTTGATGCTGCTCACATGTCTGGCACACGAGTTAATGGTGTTACTCCGGGTACTTGGGATGGTGTAGATGTTACAGTTTATTCTTATCAGGCTGTGAAGAACCTTCCTACCGGTGATAGTGGTATGATTTGTTTTGCAAATGAGAAAGACGATAAACTAGCACGTCAGCTTGCTTGGCTGGGTATTAATAAAGATACCTATGCTCGTTCAAACAAAGGAACCTATGCTTGGAAATATGATGTGGACTATGTGGGTTATAAGTACAATGGCAATGCTATAATGGCTGCTATTGCATTAGTTCAACTTAAATATCTTGATAGAGATAATGCACGCCGTCGTGAAATCGTTGAGATGTATAACAAAGGTTTCGAAAATAATTCGAAGATTCAAATAATAAGGGCTCCTCATGCAGATGAATGCTCTTTCCATATTTACGAACTTATTGTATCCGATCGTGAAGGGCTTTTAGGACAACTAGCTGAAAATGCTATCTATGGTGGCGTACATTACCGTGACAATACAGAGTATAGCATGTATCTATATGCTAAGGGAACTTGCCCCCGTGCTCATGAAGTCAGCAAACATCTCATTACACTTCCGCTACACATGTGGCTCACTGATGAAGAAGTTAATAGAATCATAGCTGTTGTAAACGATTATGTGAAGTAATATGGTTTATGAAGGAATCCTTGAAGGACGTTTTGTCAATCTTCGTCCTGTCACGAAAGAAGACGCAGAGTTCATTTTGGAAATTAGGAATAATCCGGAAATTTCAAAATTTCTTCCTTCTCTGAATGCCACAGTTGATCAGCAACAAAGTTGGATAGACAAGCAAAGAAACGACATCAATAGTTATTATTTTATTATCGAAGATAAAACTAAAATGCGAATAGGGACCACTAGTGTTTACAACATTATAGAGAATCATGCTGAGGTAGGTCGTTTCTGCTCTTTCGGAAATTCGATTCAAAATTCTGAAGCGGCATTAATGTTGGATGACTTTATATTCCAAAAGTTAGGTATTAATTATCTAGATATTTGGGTGTATAAAGATAATAAATCAGTGCTTGCTTTAAACAAGGGGTTGGGGTGTGTATGGGAAGGAGAAGGTGAAGATGAAAAAGGTATTCCATATTTATATGGTACTTTAACGAAGGAAGGATTCGACATAAAATCACAGAAAATAAGGAATAATTTGTCTAAAATAAAAATATAATATGAAAATAAATGATTTTA
>DXOJ01000655.1 GCA_019412865.1 Bacteroides sp.
GGTATGATGTTGAGTTTGGGCATGAATGCTCAATCTGTAAAATCAATCTCCGGTACGGTAACCGATGATCAGGGAGAGGCGGTTATCAGTGGTACGGTGAAAGTTAAAAACGGTAGTACAGGAACAATCACTGACATTAACGGTAAATACACTCTCTCTGTTCCTTCCAATGCCACCTTGGTGTTTTCGTATATTGGTTATATCACACAAGAATTTAAAGTCTCGGAATTAAAGAGTAATGTTCTGAACGTAGTTCTGCAATCGGATACGAAAGCACTGGACGAAGTAGTCGTTGTAGGTTATGGTACCATGCGCAAATCAGACTTGACGGGTTCCATTTCCACAGCCAAAGGTAAAGACATGCTGAAAGCACAATCATTCAATGCGCTTGACGGATTGAAAGGTAAAGTGGCCGGTGTGAATATCTTCTCTAATACCGGTCAGCCGGGTGGAGAATCACGTGTCATCATTCGTGGTATTTCTACTATCAATGCGTCGGCTTCACCGCTGTACGTAGTCGATGGAGTGGTGATGTCAAACTTTGAGTTGCTTAATCCGAATGACATCGAATCTATCGAAGTATTGAAAGATGCTTCCTCTGCTGCCATCTATGGTGCCCGTGGTGCGAATGGTGTTATCATGGTGACTACCAAGCGCGGTAATGCAGGAAAAGGAGTCCATGTTTCCTATGATGGTTCATTGTCTATCGGTAAGATGGCTAGAAAAATAGACGTAATGGATGCTAACGAATGGATGTCTACCTTCAAGCAGGGATTGGAAAATGCCAACGAATTTCAAGGCAAGAACTTCACAACTGATCTGTCACAGATATTCACAGACGAACGTTTGTTCAATGCAGACGGTTCTCCGAAATATAATACCAACTGGCAGGATGAAGCATCCCGCACTGCCATCTCTCATAACCATCAGATCAGTATCCAACGTACAGGAGAAGGATCTTCTATCGGAGCATTCATCAATTATACCGATCAACAGGGTATTTTGTTGAATTCTTACTTCAAACGTATCAATGCAAAATTGGCGTATGATGACAAACCGACTGATTGGCTGTCTACTTCCGTTAATTTATTAGTAAATCATACTTGGGGTAATAGAACTTCTGATAACCCTTACGGACAAGGCGCATTGCGTACAATGATCGAACAGTTGCCTTTCTTACCGGTTAAGCTGGATGGTGAATATACGCAGACGAACATTATTAATACAAGCTCTATTCTCAATAATCAGACTGATCCTAATAGCGGAAAACAAGGATTCAGCCCGGAAGGTGTAGGTAATCCCGTTGAGTTGCTCGAACGGATGCAGGCTATGCAATATCGTACGCAGATTTTTGGTAATGCTGCTTTGACTTTCCATCTCATGAAAGGATTGGATCTGAAGACCCAGTTCGGTATCGACTATCACAATAATCGTGATGCTAACTATACGCCGTTCACTCCGCGTCCGATGATTAATCAAAGTTCCGAGGGAACAGCTTCTGCAAATAACTCCAACTCTTTGTATTGGCAGGAAGAAACCTATTTGACTTATGTGAAAGATATAAACAAACATCACATTAATGCAATGGCGGGTATGTCTTGGCAAGAGTATAATTATACCAAATTCGAAGCTTCCGACAGTAAGTATATTGATGACTTCTACGGATATTATAATTTAGGTTCCGGAACGAACCGTCCTTCTGTAGGCAATGATTACGACAAGTGGGCGATGAACTCTTATTTCTTGCGTCTGGCATATTCTTATGACAACAAGTATATGGCTACCGTAACCGGTCGTTATGATGGCTCTTCCAAATTCGGACAGAACAATAAATATGCATTTTTCCCGTCAGTCGGCTTGGATGATTTCTAATGAAGACTTTTTAAAAGATAACTCATTGATCAGCAAGCTGAAATTACATACTTCTTACGGTCTGACAGGTAATTCGGAAATTGGTACATATAAATCATTGGCTACGGTGAGCCAGTCGAATACGATCATTGGTGATGCTCTGCACGTAGTGTCTTATCTGGACAATATGCCTAATCCGGACCTGAAATGGGAAAAGACCGGACAGTGGGACTTAGGATTCGAGTTGGGTTTATTCAATAACAGACTGAATTTCGATATTTCCTATTATTATAAATATACTTCAGATTTGTTGCTCGACCGTCCGGTTCCTGAATCAACAGGCTACTCTTCCATTATGGATAATATTGGAGCCGTTTCCAATCGTGGTGTAGATATTCTGGTTACAGCATATCCTATTCAGACACATGATTTCCAGTGGACTTCCACTCTTAATTTAGGTTTCAACAAAAACCGTGTAGAGAAGTTGGATGAAAGTGCATCTGTTGATCCTGTCACCGGTAAGCGTCAGATTACGACCGACGGTTTTGTGGGTTACGATATGTTGATTCGTGAAGGTGAAGAGCTTTCCTCTTTCTATGGTTATAAGCGTGCCGGTATTTACGATGGTATTCCGTCTAACTGGGATCCGGAGACAATGAACATACCTTCCACTATTGGTGAAAAGGTAACTTATAAGAAACGCGAAATTATCGGTAACGGATTACCTGACTGGATGGGCTCATTCATCAATACCTTCAATTATAAAGGATTTGATTTGACTTTAGACTTCCAGTTTACATGGGGGGTGGACGTGATGCAAGAATATTATCACTCTACTGTAGCCCGTTTCCTAACTAACGGTATAGACCGTCTTTATAAGGAAGCATGGCATCCAACTCTCAATCCGTCGGGTAAAGAACAGGCAATTCGTCTGAATAACTTTGGTCAGGGAGCTAATAACCAGGCAGATGATGACTGGGTTTGCAATGGTTCTTATTTGCGTTGTAACATGATTCAGCTCGGATATACCTTCAATCCAACACTGATTAAGAAGATCGGTCTGTCTTCATTGCGTTTGTATGCGAATGTGAATAACGCGTTCCTGATTACTTCTAAGGACT
Organism: Bacteroides sp.; assembly: GCA_019412865.1. Lineage (GTDB taxonomy): Bacteria > Bacteroidota > Bacteroidia > Bacteroidales > Bacteroidaceae > Bacteroides. The sequence continues at coordinate 2,973 of DXOJ01000655.1, forward strand.
ATAACGGATACGATCCGGATAACTCATCTCGTTTAGGTGACAACAAATGGGGGGCTAACCGCCAATTCTTCACCTATCCGCGTCCGAGAACGTTTACGTTCGGTCTTAATGTAGCATTTTAATTCACCGTTATAAAAACTATAAGAATTATGAAACTATTAAAAGTATATATATCTGCATTTTGTATGTGTTCACTTTCTGTGTTGCTGAATTCATGCGACGATTTCCTGAAAGAAGAACCATTGGATATGAAATCATCTGACCAATTCTGGAAGACGAAAGCTGATGCGGAGTCGGGTGTGAACGCATTGTATTTCGGTGGTGTACCTTATCTACACAACACTGATGTAGGCGGTGGCTGGACTCCTAAAGCGACAATGTGGGGTGGTATTGTGTCCGGATTGTACGTTGATAAGCGTAAGGATAGAACATTTACTACGGCATCTGAAGGGTGTAACTTCAATATTGAATCTTTTGATGATATTGCAATGAAATACTGGCATGAGTTTTATAAAGGTATTTCACGTGCCAACTTTGTTATTGCCAATATTCCGACAATGACCGGTGTGCTGGATGAAGCTACTATTAATAATTATGTGGCTCAAGGTAAATTTTTCCGTGCATACGGGTATTTTTGGCTGGTCAAAGAATTTGGTGGTGTTCCTTATATTTCAGAACCTTACACATCTACAGAAGGTATGTACAAAGAACGTCTTTCTGCTGAAGAGGTTTATAAGAAAATTGAAGCCGACTTGCTGGATATTGTCAACGGGGATGCATTGCCGAATAAAACGTTCTATGAAAATGGCTGTTATGTTACCAAAGCAATGGCGCAGACTTTGCTGGCACAAGTTTATCTACAATGGGCTGGTGCACCGTTAAACGGGGGGGCAGACTATTATGGAAAAGCTGCACAGATGGCATTGAAAGTGATTAATGATAGTCCTCACGAACTTATTCATCCGAATGGAACGACTGATGATTTGAACTCTGCGTATAATGTGATTAAGACAACGAAAGAATCTGCTGAAATCATTTATGCTAAAGAATACAATTACACCAATTATAGTGTAGGTAACTCTTATGCTTGCCGTTCTATCGGAACAGATGCTTTCCAGTGGGGAGTGTTCCATCCGGGAGGAGACGTGCTGTATAATGCATACCTTCCCTGTGATATGTTGCTTAACAGCTATGCCTCTAATGATATTCGAGGACATGAGAAACAGTTCTTCTTTAAGCAATATACCGATGCTGAAGGAAAGACTTATACTTTGAACAATGCAGGCAACTGGGCATGGTTTGATGAAAATGCTTTGATTAGTGGTCACGACGGTGATTATAATATGCCAGTATTCCGTTTTGCGGAAGTCTTGCTGATTGCGGCCGAAGGTCTGGCACGTACAAATCATGAAGATAATGCTGTCGGTGGAGCTAAATATTATCTCAATCAAGTGCGTAAACGTGCTGGATTGGCAGATGAGACGGCTACAGGAAACGATTTAATACAATCGATTTTGACTGAACGTTTGCATGAGTTACCGTTGGAATTTAAGATTTGGGATGACATTCGCCGTACTCGTTTGTATCCGGAAGCATCTACAGAAGGAAAATTGAAATGGACTGCTCTTGCATCGGCTCAAATCCAAAACAAGCCCGATGGAAGCACAAGAGCCGGCGCCATTCCTGAATATGCTTTGTTATGGCCTATCCCGTTAGATGAAATTCAGGCTAATCCTGCGTTGGAAGGACATCAGAACCCGGGATGGAATTAATTAGGTAATAATAAATATTTGTTTCTGATAGAATTGGAGAGAGGGTAAAGGCAAATTATCCTCTCTCTATTGCTTAAACAGTTAGTCCTCCGGTTGTACTCTCGTGGTATGCACATAAATATTACATCCTGATTCTCACTTGTTTAACTTGTACTCTCGTTGACGCTCGTATCCTTTGGTTGACCATATGCTATTTTTTTTCTTATTTTGGCGTATCAGAGGACTGATAATTACAGAAAGATGCTTTAATTTGTAACGTAAATAAAAAAGACTTGATAATCTAATTAATAGCTTAATTCGTAGACCATGAATAAAAAGAAACTACTATCTTTCGCAATAGCCCTGCTATTGGGAGCTTCTTCTACCTTTGCGCAAAAGCAACCGGTAGACTATGTGAATCCTTTAATGGGAACTGATTCGAAAATATCACTATCTAATGGGAATACATATCCTGCCATCGCGTTGCCTTGGGGAATGAACTTCTGGATGCCACAAACCGGAAAGATGGGTGACGGTTGGGCTTACACTTATGCATCCGACAAAATCAGAGGTTTCAAGCAAACCCATCAGCCTAGTCCGTGGATCAATGACTACGGTCAGTTCTCAATCATGCCGATGACTAAACAGTTGAAGATCGATCAGGACAGTCGTGCTTCCTGGTTCTCTCATAAGGCAGAGAAAGCCACTCCTTATTATTATAGTGTTTATTTGTCAGAGTATGACATGACAACTGAAATAGCTCCGACGGAACGTTGCGCATATTTCCGTTTCACTTTCCCTGAAACCTCCGATGCCTATGTGGTGGTAGATGCTTTCGACCGCGGTTCGTATGTGAAGGTGATTCCCGAAGAAAATAAAATAGTTGGTTATACGACACGCAATAGTGGCGGTGTTCCTCAAAACTTTAAGAATTACTTTGTGATAGAGTTCGACAAGCCTTTTACTTTCAATAAAGTATGGGCAGACTATCATTTGGTTGAAACACATCTCGAACTACAATCCAATCACGTGGGTGCTGCTATCGGATTTTCAACGAAGAAAGGAGAACAGGTACATGCAAAGGTGGCATCCTCATTCATCAGTCCTGAACAGGCTGAACTGAATTTGAAAGAAATTGGAAATAAGACTTTCGAACAGACAAAAGAGGCCGGTCGTAAGGCATGGAACAATGTCTTGGGGCGTATCAAGGTTGAAGACAGCGATGAGAACCGTATGCGTACGTTCTACTCTTGTTTGTATCGTTCGGTGTTGTTTCCTCGTATGTTTTACGAGGTAAACGGTAAGGGGGAAACTGTGCATTACAGCCCCTATAATGGTGAAATCCGTCCGGGATATATGTTTACCGACACTGGATTCTGGGATACTTTCCGTTGCTTGTTTCCATTTGTTAATTTGATATATCCTTCAATGGGTGAGAAGATGCAGGCAGGTCTGTTGAATACCTATCTTGAAAGTGGATTCTTTCCTGAATGGGCCAGTCCGGGCCATCGTGGTTGCATGGTTGGGAACAATTCTGCTTCTGTAGTGGCGGATGCTTTCATGAAGAATATAACCAAAGCGGATGCAGAAAAAATGTATGAAGGTCTACTGAAAGGGGCCAATAGCGTACATCCGAAAGTTTCTACTACCGGACGCCGTGGATATGAATATTATAACAAACTGGGCTATGTGCCATACGATGTGAAAATTAATGAGAATGCGGCACGCACATTGGAATATGCATACGATGACTGGTGCATCTACCGTATGGGTGAAAAATTAGGTCGTCCGGCAGAAGAACTGGATGTTTATAAGAAAAGGAGTCAGAACTACCGTAACCTGTTTGATCCGGAAACGAAACTGATGCGTGGCAAAAATTCCGACGGAACTTTCCAGACACCTTTCAATCCGTTTAAGTGGGGAGATGCCTTTACCGAAGGAAACAGCTGGCATTATACCTGGTCTGTCTTCCACGATCCGCAGGGACTTATTGATCTGATGGGCGGTAAGAAAATATTTGTGAGCATGCTCGATTCGGTATTCAATCTTCCTCCGGTATTTGATGATAGTTATTACGGTGGAGTGATCCATGAAATCCGGGAGATGGAAATAGCTAACATGGGCAATTATGCACATGGCAATCAACCGATCCAGCACATGATTTACCTGTATAATTATGCCGGCGAACCCTGGAAAGCACAATACTGGCTGCGTGAGGTAATGACGCGGTTGTACTTTGCCACTCCGGATGGATATTGTGGTGACGAGGATAACGGGCAGACTTCCGCCTGGTATGTATTTACGGCCTTGGGTTTCTATCCGGTATGTCCGGGTAGCAATGAATATGTGATGGGAGCTCCTTATTTCAAGAAAGCAACCATTACCCTGGAGAATGGCAGGAAGCTTGAAATTTCTGCTCCTAAGAATAGTGATGAGAACCGTTATATCCGTTCATTGAACTATAATGGAAAGAACTATACGAAGAATTATCTGAATCATTTTGATTTATTGAAAGGCGGGCGCCTGTTGTTCGAAATGGATAATAAACCCAATACGGGAAGAGGTGTGAATGAATCTGATTATCCATACTCTTTCTCTCTCGACAAAAAGTAAATAGATATGTACGGTATAAAGAAGAAAATAGGGATAATAGCTGTGGCGGCGATTGCAATGTCGTCCGCCATGGCTCAACAGCCGGTAGATTATGTGAATCCGATCATCGGCACGAATGGTATGGGACATACTTTTCCTGGTGCCTGCACACCTTTCGGGTGGGTGCAACTAAGTCCGGACACAGACACAATCCCACATAACATAAATGGGGCTTATCAGAAGAACGCTTATGAATATTGCGCCGGTTATCAGTATCGGGACAAGACGATTGTCGGCTTCAGCCATACGCATCTTAGCGGAACGGGTCATTCGGATTTAGGCGATATCCTGTTGATGCCTGCCGTAGGAGACTTGAAGCTCAATTGTGGCAGGGCGGATCATCCGGATGAAGGCTACCGTTCCCGTTTCAGCCATGCTACGGAAAAGTCTACTCCCGGATATTATGAAGTGATGCTCGATGATTATGGCATAAAGGCACAGTTGACTGCAACGCAACGGGTAGGAGTCCATAAATACACTTTCCCTAAAGGCAAAGACGGTCATCTTATCCTTGACCTGGTTCATGGTATATACAACTATGACGGCAAAGTGCTCTGGGCCAACTTGCGGGTAGAGAATGATACGTTATTGACAGGCTATCGCATCACAAACGGATGGGCGAGAACCAACTATACTTATTTCGCTATTTCTTTGTCGCAACCTATCAGGGACTATGGCTATAAGGATAAAGAAAAGGTGCTTTACAATGGCTTCTGGCGTCGCTTCAATATGGACAAGAACTTCCCGGAGATTACGGGCCGTAAGATTGTAGCCTATTTCAATTTCAATACAGCCCAAGAACCGGAACTGGTGGTGAAAGTAGCACTCTCTGCTGTCAGCACCGAGGGAGCTGTTAAGAATCTGCGCGCCGAAGCTTCCGGAAAGAGCTTTGAACAGCTGGCTGAAGCAGCCCGTACAGACTGGAATAATGAACTGGATCATTTTGAAGTAGAAGGAACTGCCGATCAGAAAGCAATGCTTTACACTTCACTTTATCATACGATGATTAATCCGTCTGTCTATATGGATGTGGATGGAGCTTATCGCGGTCTGGATCATAATATTCATCAGGCGAAAGGCTTCACCAATTATACCATATTCTCGCTCTGGGATACATACCGTGCAGAACATCCGTTTCTGAATCTGGTAAAACCAGAACGAAATTCGGACATGGTGGAGTCAATGATAAAGCATGAGCAGCAGAGTGTGCACGGAATGCTGCCTGTCTGGAGTATGATGGGGAATGAGAACTGGTGTATGAGCGGATATCATGCCGTATCCGTATTGGCGGATGCCATTACTAAAGGAGTCTTTTCCAATGTTGATGAGGCTTTGGCTGCCATGGTAAGCACTTCTACCGTACCTTATTATGAAGGAGTAGCAGATTACATGAAGCTGGGTTATATCCCATTGGATAAGAGCGGTACAGCCGCTTCCTCCACGTTGGAATATGCCTACGATGACTGGACCATCTATCAGACTGCCTTGAAATCCGGTAAAAAGGATATTGCGGAAACCTATCGGAAGCGTGCCTTGAATTACCGTAATATTTATGATACTACGATTGGCTTTGCCCGTCCCCGTTATAGCGACGGTTCATTCAAGAAAGATTTCGATGTATTGCAGACCTATGGCGAGGGCTTTATTGAGGGAAATTCCTGGAACTTCTCTTTCCACGTGCCGCATGATGTGTTTGGAATGATGGACTTGATGGGAGGAGAAAGGGTCTTTGTCGATAAACTGGATAAACTGTTCTCCATGCATTTGCCGGAGAAATATTACGAGCATAATGAGGATATCACGGCAGAATGTCTGGTTGGCGGGTATGTACATGGCAATGAACCGAGTCATCATGTCCCTTATCTCTATGCCTGGACCTCCGAACCGTGGAAGACCCAGTACTGGCTGCGTGAAATCCTGAATAAAATGTATAAGAACGATATCAACGGCTTGGGTGGTAATGACGATTGCGGACAGATGTCTGCGTGGTATCTTTTCTCGGTGATGGGTTTCTATCCGGTTTGCCCCGGAACGGATCAATATGTATTGGGAGCACCGTATCTGCCTTATCTGAAGTTGAAGCTTCCCAATGGGAATACGTTGGAGATTAAGGCTCCCGGTGTCAGTGATAAGAGACGTTATGTACAGTCGCTGAAACTGAATGGAAAAATCTATGATAAGATGTACCTCACGCATGAAGATATACTGAAAGGCGGGGTACTTGAGTTTAAGATGTCTGCATCACCGAATAAACGCCGTGGTTTATCGGCAGAAGATAAACCATATTCACTAACTAATGGAATTAATAAATAATAGAGTGAAGATATGAAAAAGAGACATTTGATCTATGTAGCCTGCCTGTTGGTAGCTATGGGGGCTTGTTCAGCAACCTCAAAAGAACGCGTTAAAATAACGCCTGATGCATGGGGTAAATATAATGTAGGAACCATTTTATTTGAGGATAAAGCACCGGAAACGAAGGGTTCGGATATTTATCACCGGATTATCCCTGATGCGGAATCGTATATCAAAGTCCAGGCGCGTGAAGTATTGGCTACGCTTTACCATTCTCCGGAAGATAGTATTCCTACGGTAAATAAAATACATTATACGTTGGAAGATATTGAAGGTGTTTCTGCCAAAGGTGGTGGTAATGGAGATGTTACAATTTTCTATAGCACACGGCATATTGAGAAGTCATTTGCTGCCAATGATACGGCAAAATTGTTTTTTGAGACTCGCGGAGTACTCTTGCATGAACTGACACATGCTTATCAGTTGGAACCGCAAGGGGTTGGCTCATACGGTACTAATCGGGTGTTCTGGGCGTTTATTGAGGGTATGGCAGATGCGGTGCGTGTGGCAAATGGTGGTTTCGATGGTCCTAACGCACGTCCGAAAGGCGGGAACTATATGGACGGGTATCGTACAGCGGGTTATTTTTTCGTTTGGTTGCGTGATAATAAAGACCCGGAGTTCTTGCGTAAATTCAATCGTAGTACGTTAGAGGTGATTCCCTGGTCGTTTGACGGAGCTATCAAGCATATTTTAGGGAATGAATATAACATTGATGAACTGTGGCACGAGTATCAGGTAGCTGTGGGAGATATACAAGCACAATAAAGAATAAATATGATCTGTAGATTTGGTAAAAAGAGATTGTTTTTGGTTTGGTCGTGTCTGGTGAGTATCTTGCCGGGCATGGCTCAAACCGAGAAACTGATTGATTATGTGAATCCGTTTGTTGGGACAGATGGTTATGGGAATGTTTATCCGGGTGCACAAATTCCTTTCGGAGGAATTCAGATGAGCCCGGACACAGATAGTAAATACTATGACGCAGCCTCCGGTTACAAATATAATCATTCTACTCTGCTGGGATTCAGTCTGACTCACTTAAGTGGGACGGGCATACCTGATTTAGGAGACTTTCTGTTCATTCCTGGAATTGGAGAAATGAAACTGGACCCGGGTACTCGTGAGGAGCCGGAGAAAGGATATCGTTCTCGCTATTCACATGAGAAGGAATGGGCTTCTCCCAATTATTATGCTGTGGAATTGACGGATTGTGGAGTGAAAGCTGAAATGACGTCAGGAGTGCGCAGTGGGATGTTTCGTTTTACTTATCCACAGTCGGAGAAAGCATTTATCATGATTGATATGAACCATACTTTGTGGCAATCTTGTGAATGGGCGAATCTACGGATGGAAAATGATTCCACTATTACCGGTTATAAATTGGTGAAAGGTTGGGGACCTGAACGACATGTCTATTTTACGGCTACTTTCTCAAAGAAGTTAACCGGACTGCGTTTTATGCAGGATAAGAAACCGGTGATTTACAACACTTCCCGGTTCCGTAGTAGTTATGAGACTTGGGGAAAGAATCTAATGGCTTGTATTTCTTTCGAAACGAAAGCCGGAGAGGAAGTGATTGTGAAAACGGCTATTTCGTCAGTCAGTACCAATGGAGCAAAGAATAATATGAATGAGCTCGCCGGACTGACTTTTAATGACTTGAAAGCGAGAGGGGAAGCTCTTTGGGAAAAGGAATTGGGAAAATATACGCTTACCGCTGATCGTAAAACGAAAAGAACTTTTTATACGTCAGCTTATCATGCTGCTTTGCACCCGTTTATCTTTCAGGATGCGGACGGTCAGTTTCGTGGCTTGGATAAGAATATAGAGAAAGCAGAGGGCTTTACCAATTATACGGTTTTCTCTCTTTGGGATACGTATCGTGCTTTGCATCCCTGGTTCAATTTGGTTCAGCAGGATGTTAATGCGAATATTGCCAATTCAATGCTGGCACATTATGACAAGAGTGTGGAGAAAATGCTTCCTATCTGGTCTTTCTATGGAAATGAAACCTGGTGTATGATTGGTTATCATGCTGTTTCCGTACTGGCAGACATGATTGTGAAAGGAGTGAAAGGCTTCGATTACGAACGTGCGTATGAAGCCATGAAGACCACAGCGATGAATCCGAATTATGACTGTCTGCCGGAGTATCGCACCATGGGATATGTCCCTTTTGATAAAGAGGCGGAATCGGTGTCGAAAACATTGGAATATGCTTATGATGATTATTGCATAGCACAGGCTGCTAAGGCTCTAGGTAAAGAAGATGATTATCGTTATTTCCTGAATCGTGCACTCTCTTATCAGACTCTGATTGACCCGGAAACGAAGTACATGCGTGGTAAGGACAGTAAGGGAAACTGGCGTACACCATTCACTCCGGTGGCTTATCAAGGACCTGGTTCTGTGAATGGATGGGGAGATATAACAGAAGGTTTTACTGTTCAGTATACGTGGTACGTTCCTCAAGATGTACAAGGTTATATTAATGAAGCTGGTGAAGCTTGGTTCCGTAATCGACTGGATGAATTGTTCACTGTAGAATTGCCGGATGATATTCCGGGTGCACATGATATACAGGGACGCATCGGTGCTTATTGGCATGGCAATGAACCTTGCCACCATGTAGCGTATCTTTATAATTATCTGAAAGAACCTTGGAAGTGTCAGAAATGGGTTCGTACTATTGTTGACCGTTTCTATGGAGATACGCCGGATGCGTTAAGCGGAAATGATGATTGCGGACAGATGTCGGCTTGGTATATGTTCAACTGTATCGGTTTTTATCCGGTTACTCCATCGAGTAATGTGTATAATGTCGGTTCTCCTTGTGTGGAAGCGATAACGGTTCGGATGAGTAATGGAAAATCTATTGAAATGGTAGCGGATAATTGGTCACCGAAGAATGTGTATGTGAAGGAATTGTATGTCAATGGTAAGAAGTATGATAAATCTTATTTGAGATATGAAGATATACGTGATGGCGTGAAGTTACGTTTTGTGATGAGCGGTAAACCGAATTATAAACGTGCGGTATCGGATGAGGCGGTGGCTCCATCGTTATCTTTTCCAGGAAAAACAATGAGGTTTCAATACGGACTTTAAACATAATCTTTATCTTTGTATAAAGGCTTTCAGATAATATGGTATAACATAAAATAAAAAAATGAGAAAGTATTTATTGCTATCAATGTTCCTGTGTTTGGTATCGCTACTTCATGCCCAGAACAAGTTTGAGTTAGTTTCTCCTAATGGAGAAATAAAAGTGTCATTCAATCTCTCGGATAAAATCTATTATAATATAGATTATAATGGAGAAGTATTGTTGAAAGACAACTTTCTTCAGTTGATTCTGAAGAATCAAGTGTTGGGGCAGAATCCTAAGTTGCGTCGTCAGAAGCGTACGAGTATCGACGAACAATTGACTCCTGTGGTACCTTTGAAATATTCGAAAGTCAATAATCGTTATAATCAATTGCTACTGACTTTCAAAGACTATTCAGTAGAGTTCCGTGCCTTTGATGATGGAATTGCTTATCGGTTCATAACTTCGCAAAAAGGGGACGTTGAAGTGATGGGTGAGGAATTTGCAATCAACTTCCCATCGGATTATCTGCTTCATTTGCAACAACCGGGAGGTTTCAAAACTTCTTGTGAAGAACCTTATACACATATTCAGAGTAATACGTGGAAGCCGGAAGATAAAATGGCTATTTTACCGGCTTTGATCGATACAAAAAAAAGACTACAAGATATTAATCAGTGAATCGGACCTAACCGATTATCCATGTATGTTTCTCAAAGGAACAGGTGCGAATGGAATAGTTTCTACTTTCCCTAAAACTCCGCTTGCTTTTGCGGAAGATGGAGACCGCAGTCTGAAAATCACTGAAGAAGCAGATTATATTGCCAAGACAAAAGGAACGAGAAATTATCCTTGGCGCTACTTTGTGATAAGTAAGAATGATAAGCAGTTGATTGAAAACACAATGACTTATCGGCTTGCTGAAAAGAATCAACTTCAGGACGTTTCATGGATAAAACCGGGGCAGGTAAGCTGGGAATGGTGGAACGATGCCTCTCCTTACGGACCCGATGTGAATTTTGTTTCCGGCTATAATCTGGAAACTTACAAGTATTATATCGACTTTGCTTCCAAATTCGGCATTCCTTATATTATTATGGACGAAGGTTGGACCAAAAGTACTCGTGACCCTTACACACCGAACCCCAAAGTTAATTTGCATGAACTAATTCGTTATGGCAAAGAAAAGAATGTAGGGATTGTGCTCTGGCTGACATGGTTGACTGTGGAAAACAATTTTGACCTGTTCAAGACTTTCAATGAATGGGGAGTGAAAGGACTTAAAATTGATTTTATGGATAGAAGTGACCAGTGGATGGTCAACTATTACGAACGGGTAGCCCGAGAAGCGGCTAAACATAATTTATTTGTCGATTTTCATGGTTCTTTCAAACCGACCGGATTAGAATATAAATATCCGAATGTGCTCTCTTACGAAGGAGTGCGAGGTATGGAAAATATGGGAGGTTGCTATCCGGATAACAGTCTGTATTTACCGTTTATGCGTAATGCTGTTGGACCGATGGATTATACTCCCGGAGCAATGATTAGTATGCAACCTAATGTGTATAGATCAGAACGTCCGAATTCTGCCAGTATCGGAACACGGGCTTATCAGCTGGCATTATTTGTGGTTTTCGAAAGCGGTCTACAGATGTTGGCGGATAATCCGACTCTTTATTATCGTAATGAAGATTGTACCCGCTTCATCACACAAGTTCCTGTAACTTGGGATGAGACAGTGGCATTGGAAGCTAAAGCGGGTGAATATGTAATTGTGGCGAAACGCAAAGGTGATAAGTGGTTCATAGGAGGAATGACCAACAATGGTGAAAAGGAACGTGAATTTACTATCAATTTGGATTTTCTGAATAAAGATCGTTCTTATCAGATGACATCTTTTGAAGATGGTATCAATGCAGGACGTCAGGCGATGGATTATCGTTGTAAGTCGTCGCAGGTGAAAGCCGGAGAACAGTTGACCGTGAAGATGGTCAGAAACGGAGGTTTTGCAGCTATCATAGAATAACAGAACATTTCTTCACATTGGTTCGTTTATTATAGAAACAAACTAAATGTATATTCACCATGAAAACATTCGTCTTGATGATGGTAAGTCTGTTGTTTGCTGTTTCTTTGGAAGCGCAGAACAAGTCTTTTTATGATTTTACAGTGAAAACGATTGATGGCAAAGACTTTCCTCTTTCTTCATTGAAAGGTAAGAAAGTGCTTGTGGTCAACGTGGCTTCTAAGTGCGGACTGACGCCACAGTATGCTCAACTGGAGAAACTGTATGAGAAATATAAAGATAAAGACTTTGTAATAATTGGTTTCCCGGCAAATAACTTTATGGGGCAGGAGCCTGGAAGTAATGAGGAAATAGCTCAATTCTGTTCTTTGAATTACGATGTGACTTTCCCGATGATGGCTAAGATTTCCGTCAAAGGAAAAGAAATTGCTCCCCTTTATCAATGGCTGACAGAGAAGAAACTGAATGGTAAAGAAGATGCGTCGGTTCAGTGGAATCTCCAGAAATTCATGATTGATGAGAACGGAAAC
>DXOJ01000656.1 GCA_019412865.1 Bacteroides sp.
TTTTTTAAAATAAATTTCCGACCTCTTATCTATTAACTGCAAACTTAGAGCTTCTCTTGTATATAATGGTATCCGGACGCTTACCACACAAACAATAAGAAAAATGAGCAACACTATTACAAAGTTCTTTGCTTCTTTTTTAGCTTATGGGGTAGCTAATAAGAAAAAGCGTTTTTCGGCAATTGGCCGTTTCTCCGAAGGATTGGCTCCCGTTAAAGGAAAAATCCAATGGGGATACATCAATAAAGGATATGACGTTGTCATCCCTCTAATGTATGAACGGGCTTTCTCTTTTAAAGAAGGATTAGGGATGGTAGTACTCAATTCCCAATACGGATTCATCGACCATACCGGACAGATACGGATTCCGTTTAAGTACGCAGCCGCTCACTCGTTTGAGCAAGAATGCGCACGGGTATGCCACGATGGATAATGGGGACTGATTGACAGACAAGGAAACTACATTCTTCCACCGACTTACAGTCAAATAGAACAATTCGCGGAAGGATTAGCCCTCGTCTCGCTACACAACAAAGTAGGATTCATTAATAAGAAAGGAGAAGTTGTCATTCCCTTGAAATATGATAATGGATGCTCTTTCTCTGAAGGATTGGCTGCTGTCTGTATTGAAAGCCAGTCGTCCAAGTGGGGGTATATAAACAAAGACAACCAAGAAGTACTTCCTTTTAAGTACGATATTGCAGAACCCTTTTATAACAACATAGCTCGAGTGGGTCTCTATGGAAAAAACATGAAAATCAACAAGCAGGGCAGTGAATGTCTATAAAATAACCACTCTACGCATTTATTCATCTCAACACGCGAGGCATTCTGTTCTAAAACATCCCCTTACGAATAACAACGTAAGGGGATTTTTCGTACATTCGAACATGTTAAATCTTTAATACGTAACATTATGATTATCGGAGTACCAAAGGAAATCAAAAACAATGAGAACCGTGTTGGCATGACACCTTCGGGGGTGGCCGAAGTGGTAAAACAAGGGCATCGGGTATTTATCCAACATACAGCGGGAATAAATAGCGGTTTTCCGGATGAAGCATATCAAGCTGTCGGCGCGCATATCCTGCCAACAATAGAAGACATTTACGCCACTGCCGAGATGATCGTAAAGGTGAAAGAACCGATAGTCACCGAATATAACTTAATTAGAAAAGGACAGTTACTATTCACTTATTTCCATTTTGCTTCCGACCGGGAGTTAACTCTTGCCATGCTCTCCAACAAATCAATATGCCTGGCTTATGAAACTGTAGAAGAAGCAGATCACTCATTGCCTTTATTAATTCCTATGAGTGAAGTTGCCGGACGTATGTCTATCCAGGAAGGCGCCCGTTTTCTGGAAAAACCGCAAGGTGGAAAAGGTATTCTTTTGGGAGGCGTGCCAGGTGTTAAACCTGCTAAAGTATTAATTTTAGGAGGTGGAGTTGTAGGTAGCAATGCCGCACAAATAGCTGCAGGAATGGGGGCAGATGTCACTATTACAGATATAAATCTGGCACGTCTGCGCTATTTGAGCGAAACACTGCCGAAGAATGTAAAGACATTGTACGCATCCGAACTAAGAATCAGAAAAGAATTACCGGATGTTGATTTAGTTGTCGGTTCTGTACTGATTCCCGGTGATAAAGCACCACATTTGATTACCAAAGAGATGCTTTCAATGATGCAGCCCGGCACAGTATTAGTGGATGTGGCAATCGATCAGGGAGGATGTTTCGAAACGTCTCACCCGACTACTCACAGCGCACCGACTTATATTGTAGATGGAATTGTTCATTATGCAGTAGCTAATATTCCGGGAGCTGTGCCTTACACTTCCACTCTTGCACTGACTAATGCTACCCTCCCCTACGTAATGGCTTTAGCAAATAAGGGATGGAAAAAAGCCTGCAAAGAGAATCCAGCATTAGCACTCGGATTAAATATCGTAGAAGGAAAAATCGTTTATAAGGCCGTAGCCGACGTATTTGGTTTGAAGTACGAACCTGTCAGCCTATAATTTCACCACAGAGGACACAGAGGACACAGAGGTTTAATCTTTTTAGTAACACAGAGTCTCACGTATTGAGAATCGTATTGATCTCTCTGTTTTACTTACGGAAAGAGAGAGAAGAACTCTGTGTCCTCCGTGTCCTCTGTGGTGAAATAGAAATTATCATTTATCTTTCAAACAAATATTTCTTCTCCACCGCCTGCCAATAAGACTCAACCAATTCGTTCATCACCTCTGCCACCGACTGTCGACGGGATATTATTGCCGAAACCTGACCTATCTCCAGTTCACCTTCTTCCAAGTCTCCTTCAAACATTCCTTTCTTTGCACGTCCTTTTCCCAGCAAGCTTCGTAATTCTTCAGCAGAAGCACCACTATCTTCAGCCTTCTCCACCGCCTCGCGGAAAGCATTCTTTACCAAACGCGTCGGAGCCAGCTTTTTCAATAACAACTTAGTATCTCCTTCACCAAGACTCAAGCAATAATCCTTAAATACCGGACTCGCTGAACTCTCTTCAGTCAGAGCAAAACGGGTTCCTATCTGCACCCCTTCGGCTCCCAACACCATAGCAGCCAATACTCCTTCCCCTGTGCCGACACCTCCTGCAGCTATCAAAGGTAATGTTGTAGCCTCACGTACAGCCGGAATCAAACAGAAAGTTGTTGTTTCTTCACGTCCATTATGCCCTCCGGCTTCGAACCCTTCTGCCACTACCGCATCTACTCCAGCCTCCTCACATTTTACAGCAAAACGGGAAGAAGAAACAACATGAACAACCGTTATTCCACGTTCTTTCAACCACCCAGTCCACGTTTTCGGATTTCCGGCAGAGGTAAAAACAATCTTCACTCCCTCTTCCACCACAATATTCATAATCTCTTCTATCTGGGGATACATCAAAGGAATGTTTACACCAAAAGGCAATTTCGTGGCCGCATTACATTTACGGATATGCTCGCGTAAAGTGTCCGGATGCATGGAACCGGCACCGATCAATCCCAGTCCACCGGCATTGCTCACAGCAGAAGCAAGACGCCAACCGCTGCACCACACCATACCACCTTGAATAATAGGATACCGAATACCCAGAAGAGAAGTAATTCTATTCATAACCAATAATTTATCTATGTGTTAATATACTAAGATACCAATAATAGTGACAGAGCTATATAACAATGCGCCAACATAACAACACACAAATATACTAATTATTCAATTACAAACATTCTCTAGTCAGCACATTAGCGCATTGCTACATCAACACATCATTATAACGCCTTCAACGGGCAATCTGTTCAATTGGTTTATTTATCAACACAGTGGTAGAATCTCCATAAGTTCTCAACACTTCCAATGTGCGGGCACGGTTATCCCGTCCCGTCTTATTCCAGAAATCTTTTGTAAAGACAGCCATCAGGTCAAGTCCGCCGATAGTTCCACCATTGATATACACTCCACTCCCACCAAACAAGGGAATAGGTGCATCCATCACTACCGTGTTCACCATCATTCCGTTAGCACGTTCACCCAACTGACGGAAACGCACCCCACTCGCCTGTATCTCATCCAACGACTTACGCATTCCCTTTGCCATCGGATTGCGTGCCCAGTTTGAATAAGATCTTTGATGGCGTATCTCGTAGAAAGGATCACCCCGCCAGGTATTTTTATCGATCTTTATCTTCTTCTGATAGATGGGATCCCAGTTATAGCGGGTATTCGCTTTATATGGCATCAGAGTCAACATCACTTTCGGTTTAGGCAACGCTTCAGGAAGCGATTCGTCAGGCATCATCCAGCTTTTCTCCTCCGACATCCGGGGAGTACCCACTGCGCTTCCGAAATCAATCGACTTCACAGCATCCATATTTAAATGCAACTCCTGGTCACTCTCCAGCAATTTCTTCAAATGCAAAGAATCTTGCGCCGTCCATACTTGCGAATATGCAAATACAGCGGTCAGGCACAGTGCCATCGTTGTTATAACCCGTTTTAATCCATCCATTCTTTTTACTCTTTCATTACCTATATTTCGGAGCACTTCATATACATTTGTACGTATAAGAGGCTATCTTTTGAGCGTAATAATCCCCCTGTCAGCAGCAAAAGACTACTGATACAAACAAATATTCCGTTAGCGTCCAATTTTGACGTGTACCCCAAGGAAAGCCGCCACAAGGCGGTTCC
>DXOJ01000657.1 GCA_019412865.1 Bacteroides sp.
AGTCTACAAAGTTACATGATTATTTCTCACTGACCGCATAAAGACGAAAAAAACAGTAGCATGGCTCATTTACGATAGCCCCCGTACAATGACTTTCGGGTCATCATACGAGGGCTTCCGGATATTACCAGTCTTTCTTAAACGCATAATAATCTGCTGCCGCCTTTCTAGTTTCCATATTGGAACTCCACATATAGGAACCGTCACCTATCATTTCCGGGTCGGGATTCATATCATACAGCATCATGGTGGCATACATCATTGTACCCACTACCACGCCTTCTTTTCCATAATCCATATATGGCATATCACCAAAAACATAGAATTTATTGTTGATCACCGTTTCTCCGTCGCACAACATCATCAACTTTTCATCGACTTCCATCATCTCATCTTCAGGCAATTCCATCATTTCCGGTATAAAGACCGAGGCATACTTTTCCATCGGTATGCCAAGTATCGGTTTCAATTCTGCATCTGCGGCATAAGGATTCAAAAAGTCGGTGAGCGAGCTCCAAGCATAATCCAGATAGTCTCCGCCACGTATCCCTGCCTGTTCCTCACAAAGAGACTGAGTCGTTTCACGGGTATCGACCATCGTCAACAATTTGTCGGGCATGCCCGTTTTCAATGCTTTTATCAACTTAGCATACGAGGTATCGTTGACAGGGGATGCTCCTTCCTTTTCGTAGCCGGCTCCTTCATCCCACAAGTTCACCCCGTCCAGTTTGAAAGTGGCGACAGCGGCCTTCACCTGTGCGACAAAGTCATTGATCTGACCATCCGACAGATTGGCAAATCCCAGACCGGTACCTCCACCTTTGATTACCAGACAGACTTTCATTCCGGTCTGCCTCAACGGCTGAAGATAGCGTGCATTGTTTTTCAGGACATGCTCCATATCCAGCGTATACGTCAGCATGGCACGTCCTTGCGTCTGTGTCAGAAAAGCTGTGCGGACGTTTACTATATCTATGGTAGGACATCGCAGTACCAATTCTTCTGTCCACGGGTTAAAATAGAACTTGCTCACTGTAGATATATACTGGTCGGCTATCAGTGGATTCATGACTTCCGTATCTACATAAGCAACAGCCAAAAACTGCTTTCCTTCACGTGACGGAGGCACGATCGCAGAAATGATATATTCTACCTTTCCATACATTTCACCTGTCGCTACATCCGTAGCAAAAAATGGGAACAAGACATCCTCTCGCCCGAGATTTTCATTTTTAAAAAGGAGTTTAACTTTCGCAGACTGACGTTCACCGGCAGCAATAGTCACAGTCGTCTCACGCCCTCCGTTTATCAGGAAGTTATCGGCCAAAGGAATGGATATTCCCTCTATCGGATCGACAGCGTTGGCGGATACCGTCATATTATGCTCTTTCTTGAAGTCTATTACATACTGCATGGCATACGGCGATACATATCCGCCTTCGTCCGGTTCCAGATAACGTTCATCCATTGCGATTTTCAGTGTCAGATCCTTTTCTGCCGGCTTGCTCAAAACAAAACAGACTTCATCTTCGACTCCTGCATCGGTCATACCTCGATTTTCTTGTTCCGAACTCCCTGCTATAAGTTGTATGATCGCATTTCCCGGCGAAGTGGTACTATTAAAATACCCCAAACTTGTTACAGTTTCTTCCGGCACGGTCGACTTGTCGTGTCCGACATCGGGATTAAGCAGTGCAGCGTCTTCCTCACAAGCGGTCATCACCGACAGAAGTAACATTCCGACTCCTATATATGATAATATTCGTTTCATAATTATGTTGAGTTAATTAGGTTATTGTTCTTGATTCACTTTAGGCACTTCGATTCCGCTAGGCCATAGTTCCGCATCGGTCTTGGGATATGTCTCCACGTGCGTTGCATCTTTCCAGTAAGGAATCACTTTCGCATCATTTCCGTTGCCTGTACGGTCGGCAATGGTCATTCCCGTGCCTTCGTCAAACTTCCAGTATGCACACAGGTTCGCTTCGGACTGCGGTTCGGGAATATCATACATATTCTTGTAGATTTCCTCCTGTGTCCGTGCTACCTTCCAGATACGGGCTTCGCAGATTTCTCCGTCCAAATGACGGCTCGGATCACTCGACTCTCCGTAAGAACGTCCGAAGTAGAAATTGAAATCACCTCCGTTACCAAATTCATTATCCGCTGCTTTATCTCCCAGATTAAGAGTGGTCAGGTCGGACTTTCCATGATTGTTATCTATGTGCTGTAACTGTCCGTTTACATAGAAACAGATGGTCTTTGCTGCCAAATCCCATGTCAGGGCTATGTGATACCATTCTCCGGCCGTCAGTTGTTTGCGCTTGTCCTCACCGGGGAATTTGCCTACCGGCGTCTGCACTTGCAGCTGCTGGCGCGGGAAACTGGAATCACCAAAACGCATACATAAATATTGTTCGATTCCCATAATAGAGGAAATCTCTTTCTCAAACTGATTGACCCGAACGATTACTTCCATCGTAATAGCAGTCATATTATTTACCACATCGGCTGTCGGACTCCCCTTGTCGAATCCGGGAACAGCCACATATACATTTTTCAGATTGATGGCAGTAGTAATGGCACTCGACCGCCGGACCAGATAGTACATAGTACGAGAGCCGTTCATCAGTCCTACTTCATTCACTCCTTCGATAGTCAACGGACAAATATAGGTCGCGTCAATTTCCAGTTCATCCAGTCCGGTGAATTGAATAGCCGCTTCCGATGAAGTCGTTTTTCCTGCCGGAATGGTGACGGCTTCTGCTGTCAGCTTATAATGCCTGGCGGGCAATACTTCATACTGAGTATCATTCTTTGCATTGTACGCATCTGCCAGAGAAGGGTTTATCTGTAAGCGGACGGTTACGTCCACCCCAACCGGATAAGTCAGCTTGGCGGTAAACTTCTTGGTCTGCTCCGTCACTCTCCGGTTGAAAGTGAACGATTCTACATTACGAATCTCAGCCACACTAAGATATGCAGAATTATCAAACGGGGAATGATCACTATAATCCGTATTATCGCAGGCGGTAAAGAGCATTGTCCATACACAGCCTGTCAGTAAAAAGAATTTTCTCATTGTTTCCTCCTTACTTTATTTACCCTTTGCGGGGTTCAGCTGCCGAATAAGCCCGCGGGTTTGTTTATAAATAATGTCACTGTTATAATAGTCAGTACCTACATCGTAGATACCCACTCCCGCCAGTGGTCCTGCATTTTGGGCAAAATATGCCGCCCGATTCAGAGAAGAATGAACTGTCTTGTCATTGTCGGTCACTGTACGCCCGTGTACACTTCCCAACATCAGACGTTCGGCGCTTACTCCCCAGTTCAAAGCATGATTGATGGCCATTTCCAGATCATAATCATCGGCGGCTGCGGAAACATCGACGATATAGTAATCGAATACGCTGCGCTGTGCTTCGGACACCAGCAACGGAGTTCCTTCGAATATCAGCAGGCAGTCTGTCTGCCCCAAAGCATCCGCCAATGTTTTCACCACAGACTCATCTACGGAAGATGCGGAAGCTAATGCCACACCGTCAAACGTTCCGGCACGTACGGCATCAATGGCAGCAGAGAGAGCAGCGTTCAGCCCTTCGGCAGCCGAAGCGTCAACATAATACAGTACCCGTGTTCCGTAGTCAGTACGTACCAGTTTCATATCTTCACGGTCGAACCCGGAAAGACGGCCGGCATTGCGCATGGATACCAGATCGATACTGTCCGGCAACGCACGCAGGAAGTCTTTCTCACTGGACGATACTTCCGGCGCATTGTCCAGCCGTGCATAGACCAGTGCGTGCTTGGCGGCCTTATACGCCCGCAGCTTCTGGGTATAAGCGGCATATTGCTCCGGATTCTGTTCCTTGAACCCGTTTATCTCACTATCATGAATTTCCATCTCCGTCCAGTCATCGCAACTGACAGGAACCATCAACAGAAAGACAGACAGTAAACACAGATTTAATATTGGTTTATATTTCATAATCTCATTGATTTAAGAGGTTCTATAAAGTTCATTATTAATTCCCCGAATGATTTTTCACGTCCCACCAAAGCCGTGTTCCGGCAGCATCGGGTCCGTTCAGCATTTGTACGGCTTGTCCGATGTAGGTCGGATTCGAGTTATACTCATCGGCCGGGAAAGGCAGACGGCGGGGGCCTATAGTTACGTTAACACTGTTGTTGGGGTCTTTATTTTCCACCACAGGCAGCAGTTTGGGATAACCCGTACGACGGTGCTCAGCCCATGCTTCCACTCCGAGCGGAAAGATGGCAATCCACTTCTGAGTGATAATACGTTCCAGATTCTTTTCAAAGTTAGCGGCACCCGGTTCCCAGGCTATAGTAATAGTGCTTACGGCATCATGGCTGTATTCTCCCATCGGATCTACATAGTCAGCGGGAACTTTCTCATCATCTTTCACATACGCATCGGCTCCCGACGCTTTGCGCTCGTCAAATGATAAGGAGACTGCTTTCTCGTACAACGCCTGCGCTTCTCCGCCCATTGCCCAGCCACGTAATGCGCCTTCGGCACGGAGGAAAGTCACTTCGGCAGCATTCATCCACAGATAAGGGTCGGTGCTGCTGATGATCTGTTTGGAGTAAAGGTTAATCATATCATCTTTCTTTTTGGTGAAGATGCCGATGCGTACTCCATAGAAATCGTACACGTCCACCTTCTCGCCCTCCTGATCGACCGTTTGCACGCCCTTGACAAGCATCTTGTCCAGTCGGGGATCGTCGTAGCCTTTCATAATGGATACGAGGTCGGCACTGATACGGTAGTCACTCCAGTTATTGAACAGCAATTCGGAGCGATTCTCTGCCACGTGCAGCGCTGCATTATCATCGTTCGATTCTATGACGCCGGCGGCTACGGCAGCTTCTGCCACACGCTGCGCTTCCGCAGGTTTCACGTAGCTCATCCGCATGGCGATGCGCAGCTGCATGGAGTGCACGAATCTGCGCCATTTCGTTATATTTCCGTAGTAAAGGTCTTCCAGCTTGCGGAAAGCTTCGGACGAAAGGTCTTTATTTTCTTCCAGCACTTTGTCCGCTTCTTCGAGTTCTTTCAGCATCTGCGTGTACACCTGTTCCTGCGAATCGTAGGCTACCGCAAGGTCTTCACCTGAGTTATCATCACTCATCATGTTGGAGTAAGGAATCGGACCGTACATATCCGTCACCCGGTGCATGATACATACGCGAAGTACTTTTCCGAAAGCCAGCGCCACGGGGTCGTCCGTCTTGTTCAGCATATCGCGGTATTGCGGATACATCTCCGTGATAGGGTCGGCAAAAGGAGATTTGAGCCATCCCTGTTCGGGGTTGAAGGTCGAAAACTTCATCACCCAAGTATCTACGATGCCTTCCAGATAACCTCCGTAGGCTCCTCCTGCCATCGCATCCATAAATTGGTACAGGTGTTCACGGGTCGGGATCACCAGTCCCTGCATTCCTCTCAGTGTAGCGCCGACGATATGGTTCTCTCGCTGCATCTCTTCCGCATCCGCCTCGTATATGCTACGATTGATTTCACTGTCGAAACAGCCGCCCAAAGGCAGCATAAATACCGAAAGGATCATTATTTGAAAGTAATATATTCGTTTCATGCCAATCATAGTATTTAGAAGTTTATCTTAATGTTGAATCCTATATTCCGGGTACTCGGCATCATGAAGTAGTCGATTCCCTGATAATAGTTGTTCGTAGTAGCTACTGCTTCGGGGTCGAAAGGAGCTTTGCAGTAGATCATCCAGAGATTTTTGCCGACAAGGGAAACATTGACGTCACACACATTGCCCAGCCAACGGCGGGGGATGGTATAGCCGATACGTGCTTCCTGCAAGCGAAGATTGGTTGCACTGTAAGTATAGTAAGTAGGCAAACCGCTTTGCGACGCTACTACCGAATAAAAACCTTGCGGATTCACCCGGCTGCGTCCGTTGATCCATACTCCGCCCGCATCACGTGCGGCGGCAGAAGTCTCGGATACGCCGTAAAGGTCGAGATAAGCCTGTGTAGCCGAATAGGCGATGCCGCCCAGACGGGCTGTCAGCAGGAATCCTACATTGACGCCTTTGTAAGAGAAACTGTTGTTCCATGCCAGGTTCGCTTTGGGAAGTACACTGCCCAGTTTGATGTCACCGGCATTGTCTATCGCAGTCACATTGCCGTCATTGTCCACCAGTACATTGCCATTGATATCCCGTTTCAAGTCGGCATGAGTATAAAGGTCGCCCAATGTACCGCCTTCTTTCAGGATAAACTTCGCTTTTCCGAATCCGCGTCCTTCATCGGTTTTCAGTTCCAGTTTGTCGACGTTATATGTTTTTCCGCTTTCCGGGTGGATATAGTCTTTCACCAGTTCCACGATTTCATTCTTATTGGTCGAGAAGGTGAAACTGCTGTCCCATCCGAAGTCTCCCCAACGATGCCCGTAAGACAACATAGCCTCAAAACCGTAGTTACGCACGTATCCGGTCTGAACATACAGTTTGTCGTATCCCGAAGATACGGGGAGTTGCGGATCGAACGTCTGATTGTAGGTATTGGCATAATAGAACGATCCGCTTACTTTCAAATCTTTCCATAAAGTTGCATCCAGCCCTATTTCCCACGAATCGGTACGTTCGGGATAGAGCTTCCCGATGGGATAATGCGTCTGTGATTTCCAGTCCTGCTTGTTGGCGTCATAAGCATAGGTAGGATAAGTGAGGAAACGCGGATAGGGCGTACCAACGGAACCGAACGAACCGCGTACTTTGAGATAATCGATCCATTCCGGGAGTTTCACCATTTCGGAAATAACCGCCGAGAGTCCCACAGACGGATAAAAGAAAGACGCCTGCGGAGAATTGGTCAACTGGGATGCCCAGTCATTACGTCCGGTCAGAGTGAGGTAGAGCATACTCTTCCAGCCCACTTCCGCACTGGCAAAAACAGATTCCGTAGCTTCACGCCAGCCGACTTGCGTGGCACGTTTCTTGGCATTGTCCAAGTCATAGACGTTGAAGAGATTCGGAATACCTGTATCCCGTATCGGACCGGCATAGCCCAGTTCCTTGCTGGTGACGCCGCTATAGCTGGCACCGATATTGGCAACGATGGTAAAGTCCTGAATACGTTTATTGATATTCACAAGAACGTCCGCATAAGTCTGCGAGTATTGCCCGTTGTTTACGGTGTAATGTCCCTGCGTGCTGCCATCCGTCAATGTGGTGCTGGTGCTTGCATAGAGTTTGCCTTCATATTCGCTGTGAGTATTGTCTATACGCACTCGTCCGGCTACATTCAGCCAGTCAAGAATCTGATAACTCAGGCCTGCCGATGCCATATAACGCTTCTTATTGTTAAGCCGGAGATTGCGGTAAGCAATCCAGTAAGGATTCTGCATACGAAGATCGCCTTCGCCCTGCGGCCAGAACTGGACACTGATCTTTCGCGCCTCATCCCAGCGTTCGAAGTTCTTTATCAGCGAAAAGTCGTCTCCCCGCGGGAAGAGATAAGCGGAAACCAGCGGATTGGAATACTGTCCCTGATTGGTCATATTCCGGTCGTTCTGAAGAATATAACTGGCACTCACATCCAGTTTCATCTTATCATTCAGGAAACTGGTCGTATTGCGGAAAGTAAAATTATAACGGTTATACCGGTTGTTCGGAACCATCCCCGCCGAATTAACGGCTGCCGCCGAGAAGAAGGTCTGATTCTTGTCCGTACCGGTGGATAAAGTGACAGAGTTGGTATATACCGCACCCGTATCGAAGAAGTCCGTTGGTTCGTAACCGTTCTGAGCTGCCGGATTCAGCTTCGGTCCCCAACTGTAAATGCTGGAATTGCCGGCTTTGCCATTACTTCCCGTCCCGTAACGCCCTTGAAAATCGGGCATCTTAAAAGGATTCAGCCACTCAAAGCCGCTCGATACTCCTACCTGCAACTTACCGATTTCGCCCTTTTTCGTAGTAATCACAATGGCGCCATTCGCCGCATTGCTACCGTAAAGGGCAGCCGCAGCCGCTCCCGTCAACACGGAAATGCTCTCAATATCTTCCGGATTGATATCCGCAATTCCTTCACTGGCACCCTTTGAACCAAATTCCGTATCGCCTCCGCCTCCGAAATTGTACATCGGAATACCGTCGATGACGTACAAGGCATTACTGCTCTGCTCAATGGACTTCGTACCGCGCATCACGACTCTGCTGGCTCCACCGACTCCGGAAGAACTCGTATTAATCGTAACGCCCGCCACTTTACCGTTCAGACTATTAATGAAGTTTGCATCCTTTATCTGAGTCAGTTCATCGGACTTCACCTGCTGCACATTGTAACTCAACGCTTTCTGCTCG
>DXOJ01000658.1 GCA_019412865.1 Bacteroides sp.
TTAAATTCAGTATATGTAGGTAATTTTAATCTAAAGAGTAAAAAAAATATAGTAGTAGATGAAATAAAACAGACAAAGGTGTATTTCAGTATGATAATTTTTACTGATATACACCTTTGTCTGTTGTTAGTGTGTAGAGTTGTCTTTATTATTTCATAGCGTCACCGATTTTGTTTGTAATTGAGCGAATCGTTTCTTCTACAACCAGTTTCCTTGAGTATATCTACCATCAGGAAACTACCTTTTCAGAAACGATTCAACTCAGACAAACTACATACAAACAAAGCTAAACTTATGCTAAGGTTATCGCTTAAACTGCCATCTTTATACCTTCTTTTTTACTGCAATATCGTTTGCATTGCTGGCAAAGGTCATATCCCAGCATGGCTCCTAAAATAAAATCTTCTTCGGCAGTCAGTTGGTTTAAAGGACGGATGATGATGTGCCGCATGGCTTCCATACATTCTGCCTTTCCAAAAAACAGGTTAATTTTATTGGTACCTACTTCCTGTATCATATAACTGATCTTTTGATTTTTCAATCGGCGGATGGCAAATTCTTCGTGCTCTTTACTCATTGTGTAAAGTACCATGTTGCGTACGCCTTTCTTAAACTCATAAATATGATTAAGAAAAATTCGGATTTCGCCGGGGATGATTCTTTCAGTTGCCATGATGCAAAGTATTCTTTTTATGTTAAGGTAAAATTAGCTAATTTCTTGTTTCACTTGTTCAGCCCATGCGCTGATACGTTCGTCTGTTTTGCTATCTTCGTTGACTTCGTCAAGTGGAAGACCTACAAACTTACCGTCTACGACGGCAATGGAAGAATCGAAGGTATAGCCTGCAGTATCTGTTGCTCCACAGAATTTACAGTGGGTATCTTTTAGGTCTTCATAAAGAATACCTATTGCGTCACAGAATGTGTCGCTATATGAGTCAGAGTCGCCGCAACCGAATAGGGCTACAGATTTGTGGGATAAATCACACTTCTTTAAAACTTTGACTCCATCGTACCAGTCGTCTTGGAGTTCGCCTGCTCCCCATGTGGAAGAACCGAGCACCAATACGTCATATTCATTGACTAATGCCTCTGTTAGCTTGGATACATCAAATACATCTGCCGATGGTACATCTAATTTCTCTGCTATTCGACGGGCAAGGTCTTCTGTTGTTCCGGTTGTGGAACCATAAAATACACCAATTTTATTCATCTTTGATTCGTTTTTAAATGTAACGCTGCAAAGATAGAGGGTCTTAAAGAAATAGGAAATCCCCATTTATAATGGAAGATTTGTCTCCTTCTCATTATAAATGGGGATATATGGAATAAAAAATGGTCGATCTTTTTAATGGTGGAACAAGCGGATGCCTGTAAATGCCATTGCCATATTGAATTTGTCGCAAGTTCCAATCACATGATCGTCACGTACTGATCCGCCCGGTTGTGCAATATAGCTGACGCCACTCTTGTGTGCGCGTTCTATATTATCTCCGAATGGGAAGAATGCATCCGATCCTAAAGCTACGCCTGTCATCGTATCCAACCATGCCCGTTTTTCTTCGCGTGTCAGTATTTCCGGCTTTTCGGTGAAGAACTGTTGCCAGATGCCGTCTGCCAGTACATCGTCATAATCTTCCGAGATGTAAACGTCAATTGTATTGTCACGGTCTGCACGACGGATTTTCTCAATCCATGGCAAGTTCATCACTTTCGGGTGTTGGCGTAAATACCAGATATCTGCTTTATTTCCTGCCAAGCGCGTACAGTGGATACGTGACTGTTGGCCTGCGCCAATACCGATTGCCTGTCCGTCTTTGGCATAACATACAGAATTGGATTGTGTATATTTTAAAGTGATTAAGGCAATGATTAAGTCGCGTTTTGCATCAGCCGGGATTTTCTTGTTCTGCGTAGGCATCTCTTTCAAAAGACTTTCATCGATCTTCAATTCGTTTCTTCCTTGTTCGAAAGTTACTCCGAATACATCTTTATGTTCGATAGGAGCCGGGCGATATGCGGGATCTATCTTTATTACATTATAGGTTCCTTTTCTTTTATTCTTTAGAATCTCCAGTGCTTCGGGAGTATAGTCAGGAGCAATGACGCCGTCGGATACTTCACGGTTGATGATGCGTGCTGTTTCTTCGTCGCAAGTGTCGGACAATGCGATAAAGTCTCCGTAAGACGACATACGGTCTGCTCCACGTGCACGGGCGTATGCTGTAGCCAATGGAGATAGTTTCATGTCATCGACAAAATAAATCTTCTTCAGCGTGTCACTCATTTCTACCGCAACAGCAGCACCTGCAGGGCTGACATGTTTAAAAGAAGCGGCAGCCGGCAGTCCGGTAGCTTCTTTCAGTTCTTTCACTAGTTGCCAACTGTTGAATGCATCCAATAGATTGATATAACCGGGACGTCCATTCAATACTTCGATGGGGAGTTCGCCTTCTTTCATGAAGATACGGGCAGGCTTTTGATTAGGGTTGCAGCCGTATTTCAGTTCGAGTTCGTTTGCCATTTTATTAATTACAAATTACGAGTTACTAATTACAAATTGATAGCGACAAAATTACTAAAAAAAGAATAGCTTGCCTAAAGTTACGCTACAAAAT
>DXOJ01000659.1 GCA_019412865.1 Bacteroides sp.
AAAATAATATTGTGCTTTTTTAGGAGCATATTTCGGGCGGAAACATTAATTTTGCAACATTTATGGAAGGATATGAATATGCAGGAAACAGAATATATTAATGTGTACGGTGCGCGCGTGCACAATTTAAAGGATATTGATGCCGAAATTCCCCGTAACAGTTTGACTGTTATCACCGGATTGAGCGGTAGTGGAAAATCTTCTTTAGCCTTCGATACGATTTTTGCCGAAGGACAGCGTCGTTATATCGAAACTTTTTCAGCGTATGCCCGTAACTTCTTGGGCAATCTGGAACGTCCGGATGTCGATAAGATAACTGGTTTGAGTCCGGTTATCTCCATTGAACAGAAAACAACGAATAAAAATCCCCGTTCTACCGTAGGAACGACTACGGAGATATATGATTATCTCCGTTTGCTGTATGCCCGTGCGGGAGTGGCTTATTCGTATCTGTCGGGTGAGGAGATGGTGAAATATACCGAAGAGCAGATTCTGGACTTGATTCTGAAAGATTATAAAGGAAAGAAAATATATCTGCTGGCTCCGCTAGTTCGTTCACGTAAGGGACATTACAGGGAACTTTTCGAACAAATACGTAAAAAAGGATACCTGTATGTACGGGTGGACCGTGAAGTGCGTGAAATAACGCATGGCATGAAACTCGACCGCTATAAAAATCACGATGTAGAAGTGGTTATTGATAAATTAGTGGTAGCGGAGAAAGATGACCGGCGCTTGAAACAGAGTGTGGCAACCGCTATGCGCCAGGGAGATGGGTTGATGATGATTCTGGATGCCCAGTCTGAAAGTATTCGTCATTATAGTAAACGGCTCATGTGTCCTGTCACCGGATTGTCTTATCGTGAACCGGCTCCGCATAACTTCTCATTCAATTCACCGCAAGGGGCATGTCCGAAGTGTAAGGGATTGGGAGTAGTCAATCAGATTGATGTGGACAAAGTGATTCCCGATCGTGAACTTTCTATTTATGAAGGAGCGATAGCACCTTTGGGAAAATATAAGAATGCGATGATTTTCTGGCAAATCGGTGCTTTGCTCGAGAAGTACGACGCAACACTGAAAACTCCGATAAAGGAGTTGCCGGACGATGCGATTGATGAAGTATTGTACGGTTCTGACGAACGGATTAAAATCAAGAGTTCGCTGATCGGTACTTCCTCCGATTACTTTGTTACTTACGAAGGAGTGGTGAAGTATATTCAGATGTTGCAGGAAAAGGATGCTTCTGCAACAGCACAGAAATGGGCGGAACAATTTGCCAAAACAACGGTTTGTCCCGAATGTAAAGGGGCTCGTTTGAATAAAGAAGCTTTGCATTTTCGTATCCATGATAAGAATATCAATGAGTTGGCGAATATGGACATCAACGAGTTGTACGACTGGTTGATGAAGGTGGATGAGTTCCTGTCCGATAAGCAGAAGAAAATATCGGTGGAGATTCTGAAAGAGATTCGCACACGTTTGAAGTTCTTGCTGGACGTGGGTCTGGATTATCTGGCATTGAATCGTAGCTCTGTTAGTCTTTCCGGTGGTGAGAGTCAGCGTATCCGCTTGGCTACACAGATTGGTTCGCAATTAGTGAATGTACTTTATATTCTCGACGAGCCGAGTATCGGTCTGCATCAGCGTGATAATCTGCGTCTTATCAACTCGTTGAAAGAACTCCGCGACATGGGGAACTCCGTGATTGTAGTGGAACATGATAAGGATATGATGTTAGCTGCCGACTATGTCATCGATATGGGTCCGAAAGCCGGACGTCTCGGAGGCGAAGTCGTTTTCGCCGGAACCCCCCAGGAGATGCTGAATACAGATACAATGACTTCGCAATATCTGAATGGCAAGATGAAGATAGAAATCCCTGCCAAGCGTAGAAAAGGAAATGGGAAATCTATCTGGCTGAAAGGAGCGAAGGGGAATAACCTGAAGAATGTAGATGTTGAATTTCCGTTGGGTAAACTGATTTGCGTAACTGGTGTATCAGGAAGTGGAAAATCCACCTTGATTAATGAAACTTTGCAGCCGATTCTTTCACAGAAATTCTATCGTTCTTTACAAGATCCTTTGGAATACGATTCGATTGAAGGGTTGGAAAATATAGATAAGGTAGTAGATGTGGATCAATCACCTTTGGGACGTACGCCACGCTCCAATCCTGCGACTTATACCGGTGTGTTTTCTGATATCCGTAACCTGTTTGTGGGTCTGCCGGAAGCTAAGATTCGTGGTTATAAACCGGGACGTTTCTCCTTTAATGTTGCAGGTGGGCGTTGTGAAGCATGTACGGGAAATGGTTATAAGACGATTGAAATGAATTTCCTTCCTGACGTATATGTGCCTTGTGAGGTTTGTCATGGTAAACGTTATAACCGGGAAACACTAGAAGTGCGTTTCAAGGGAAAATCAATTGCCGATGTACTTGACATGACGATCAACCGTGCTGTGGAATTCTTTGAAAATGTGCCGCAAATCTTGAATAAGATTAAAGTCTTGCAGGATGTCGGACTTGGGTATATAAAACTGGGACAATCTTCTACCACTCTTTCCGGTGGAGAAAGCCAGCGTGTGAAACTGGCAACGGAGCTATCAAAAAGAGATACGGGCAAAACTCTTTATATCCTTGACGAACCGACTACCGGACTTCATTTTGAAGATATCCGTGTATTGATGGGAGTATTGAATAAGCTGGTAGATAAAAGTAATACTGTTATCGTCATCGAGCACAATCTGGATGTGATTAAAATGGCGGATTATATTATCGATATGGGCCCTGAAGGTGGTAAGGGCGGGGGAGAACTCCTTAGTTACGGAACACCGGAAGAAGTTGCGAAGAGCCCTAAAGGATATACACCTAAGTTTCTTCGCGAAGAGCTGGGTCTCTAATTTAAATCATAGAGTGCCAACTTATCGGACAATCTTCGATGAGTTGGCACTTATCATATCATATTCTTTATTTATCAGATATAGAACTTATAAATACAACGAAAATGAAAATCAATAAAACAAATGCCGCACGGCTGTTAGATAAAGCTAAGATAGCCTATGAATTAATTCCCTACGAAGTAGATGAAAACGACTTGAGTGCTGTTCATGTGGCAGCAAGTTTAGGAGAGAACATCGAGCAGGTCTTTAAAACGCTTGTTCTGCACGGCGATAAAAGCGGATATTTTGTCTGTGTCATTCCGGGAGAACATGAAGTTGATTTGAAACTGGCAGCTAAAGCTTCGGGTAACAAGAAGTGCGAGTTGATTCCCGTAAAAGAACTTCTGCCACTTACCGGATATATCCGGGGAGGTTGTTCGCCGATCGGTATGAAAAAGCATTTTCCTACTTATATTCATGAAACCAGCCAACAATTTCCGTATATTTATGTAAGTGCCGGTGTACGGGGACTTCAGATAAAAATAGCTCCGGAAGATTTGATTCGTGAATCCAGGGCGGAAATTTGTCGTTTATTTGAGGAGTAGTTTAACAAATCATTGTGCAAAAACTCGAGAAAAAGTATATATTTGCAAAATATATGTGGTATCGACCATTAAAT
>DXOJ01000066.1 GCA_019412865.1 Bacteroides sp.
GTTGGGTCCGTATCCAGAAAACTGCTGCTACAACTCGTTGCCAGGAAAAGTCCGGCAACTGCCGCAAGAATGGATTGAATTTTTATTTTTCTCATAATTTAGTCTGAATTTAGAAAGAAACGTTAATACCTCCGGAGATCGTTCGCATAGCCGGATAACGATAATAAGTAATACCGGTAATTCCCTGTTCTGGGTCTAGTCCCTGATTCCGGTGAATGGTAAACAGATTATCTCCTTGTACATATACCTGCACACTGCTCAATGATAACTTACTAATCCATTGTTTGGGTAAGTTATAGGAAAGAGTCAGATTTTTCAATCGCATATACGAGTTATTCTGCAAGAAACGGGTAGAAGCCGAATTCCAGTCATTAGAGGTAGTACTCAAGGCCGGGACATCTGTATAGCGATTGTCGGGAGTCCATCTTTTTAGAATCTCTGTCGACCAGTCACGTCCTTCCAGACTTCCGTTGTGCAGAATCATTGTTATATCACGATTGTAGATATATCCACCGATACTGTAAGCAAAGATGGCAGAAAGATCAAATCCTTTCCAGGAAAGAGAGGTATTAAATCCACCATACACCTTCGGGAGAGACGATTTATTGATGTAATAATAGTCAGCCGAATCGTAATCGTTTGTTGTCACACGTTTTCCGGTCGGATTCTTATTTGCATCCACCTCATCCTTATACCACAGCGGATCTCCATTTTCCGGATCTACTCCCGCCCACTCTATCATATAGAAATCATACACCGAACGACCTACCTGCAACTTGTTCACACCACTTCGCGGCATATCTTTCAATGGGAGGTCTGTCACCTTATTTTTATAGTGTGTCAAGTTCATACCCAGTTTCCATACCCAACCATTCTGATTGATAATCGTTCCGTTAAGCACCATTTCTATACCTGTATTCTTCAAGGCTCCTACATTCTCGTCAATAGAACCGTATCCCAGGGAAGGAGCTAGCGGACGTGAATAAAGCAGGTCTTTCGAACGACGTGTAAAGAAATCAAACGAACCGGAAAAACGGTTATTGAACAGGGAGAAGTCGATACCTACATTAAAGTTGAGGTTTGTTTCCCATTTCAGATTCGGAGTTGCCATACGGTCGGACACTAACGCATTTTCTCCCAAATTGGAAACAATGGTATAAAGTCCTTTACTTGCATAATAAGTACCCAGGTTGTCATTTCCCTGCGCACCATAGCTCATTTTCAGAGTCAAGGCAGACAACCAGTCGGAAGTACTTGCCATAAACTCTTCCCGGTCGATACGCCAAGAAGTACCCAACGACCAGAAATTTCCCCAGCGGGTCTCCGGCGCAAAACGTGAAGAACCGTCGCGACGATAGGATGCCGAGAAGAAATATTTATTTTGATAGTCGTATAATGCTTGAGTCAGATAACCCACCAACGCATAGTCGATGCGATACCCCGAACCTCCGGTCAACTGTGAACCGACTACCAGCTCCGGCATATCAGGCTGCGCCATTTTGGAACGTGATGCCGTCAGTTCATCGTAGCGGTAAGAATAGGCCTCCACACCGGCAAGAACATTAAAATGATGTTCACCAATTGTCTTGTCATACGTAACAATATTATTCCATGTCCAAGAGAAAGTACGGGTATTCATTCGGCTGACGCCGCCGCCGTTTTCTTTAGCCGGGCCTAACTTCGGATTCGTATAATCCAATGTATTATAATTAATCAAGTCAAAGTTAAAACTTGTCTTGAATTTCAATCCTTCAATAATCGTAGCTTCCAGAAAAGTACGACCGGAGACTTCATCTTTCATTCGTTCCGATTTATCCAAAGGCAAAGTAGCCGGAAGGTTCCAGTTTGCCATCGAACCGGAAGGACGATAGGAACCGAAGTCATAAATACGGTCTCCACTCTCATCCAATTTGTAGCTACCATCCGTATTCATTTCATAAATGGGATAGAATCCCGGCATGGTACGTCCTGCGGTAATCACATTACTGGTTTTGGAGTCGGATGAAACTGGATAGTTCTGCATGGAATGTGCGAAACTCAAATTGACGCCTCCTTTCAACCAGGAAGTCATCTCGCTGGTGATATTGGAACGGAGATTGAAACGCTGGTAACCGGATTCGAGTGCAATACCTTTATCATTCAGGTATCCGGCAGAAAAGAAATACTGATTCGCTTTTCCACCTCCGGAAACACTTAGATTTAACTCTGTGCGAAGTGCCTGTTGCTCCATGGCGTCACTCCAGTCAGAATTCCATAACGGACGGGCACCTGCCACCAGCTTTCCATCTGTACCGACCGGTTGCGCATATTGAGGACCATAGGGGTTCGGGCCACCTCCCATTAATTTCGTTACCAAGTCTTTGGATGCTTGCGTGGCGGCAGTTGCCGGAGTATAATCCGCACTCTTGGCATACTGATTGCGAAGTGCTTCCCAATATAATTCAAAATATTGGTCGGTACTGACACGATCATAATCACGCACGGCACGGTTGGAACCTCCTAAGGAAGCTTTCACCTTTACCGTTGCTTTGGTATTTTGATCTCCCTGCTTGGTGGTGATAATAATCACTCCATTCGCACCACGGGAACCGTACAAAGCAGCAGAGGCCGCATCTTTCAATACTGTCATCGAAGATATGTCATCCGGATTGATAGAGTTCACACTACCATCAAACGGTACACCGTCCACTACATAAAGCGGAGCGCTGGAAGCGTTGATAGACCCGATACCACGAATACGGATTTCCGCATCCGTACCCGGCTGCCCACTTGCCGCACTTGCCTGTACTCCGGATACCGTACCCTCTAATACACGTGATATGCTGGAAGTCTGTAACTTTTCAATCTCACCTGCTTTCATCGTCGAAGCTGCTCCGGTAAAACTATACTTTTTAGCGGTAGCATAAGCTACTACCATTACTTCTTCCAGTTCCTTACTTTCCGATTCCAACGTGACATTAATCACACTCCGGTTATTCACCGGTTGTTCTACTGTTCTCATTCCTACAAAACGGAACACTAAAGTACCGGTAGCAGGAACCTCAATCGAATACTTTCCATCAATATCGGTAATGGTGCCGGAAGATGCTCCTTATCAATTGTACGGAGACACCAGGCAAAGGTTCTCCTTCAGAAGTCACCGTGCCTGTCACGCGTTTCTCCTGCTGTGCTTCCGCATATACTATATTTCCTACAAAAAGCAGAAGAGACACGACTAATAAACGTAAATAGATTCTCATAATTTTGTGGCTTAAGATTTATTTGCTTGTTGTAACTAACAGTACATTGAACTTTTTTGTTTAGGAAACGAAACATTTTTTAGAAGATTGCTAGTATAAATCAACGAAAGATAGTACATTCGTGAAACTAAAAATATCTATACCAACAAAGAACCACATGGGGAAACGGGTTATTCTATATCTTTTTCTGTTATTTTCACTGTCCTTACAGGCGCAGACTGAAGAGAAAGTCTCTTTAGGCAACGATAGTACAGAAGTAGATTCCACAACAACCACCAAGCCAAGTGCTTTTAAAAGAGCGATCAAGAAGTTTATGAACTTCAGTGATTTCGATACGCTCTATATCAGTCCCAACCGTTATAACTATGCGCTGATGGTTACTCATTTCAGCAACTTTGAGTATTATTCTATCACCAGTGAATTGCCGCAGCCACAGAAACTTAGTTTTTCTCCCAACCCGCACAACAAGATAGGATTGTATTTCGGCTGGCGATGGATTTTCCTGGGATGGTCTGTAGATGTGAACGATATTTTCAAAAAAGGTACCCGAAAGAACAGAGGAACAGAATTCGATCTTAGCCTATACAGTTCCAAACTGGGTGTGGATATCTTCTATCGCCGCACTGGTAATGATTACAAAATACATAAAATCAGAGGATTTTCAGACGATATCCCCTCTAACTATTCCGAAGATTTCAGCGGAATAAAGGTAGATATCAAAGGACTGAATCTATATTATATCTTCAATAACCGTAAATTCTCCTATCCTGCCGCATTCAGTCAGTCCACTAATCAACGACGCAATGCAGGTACATTTATTGCAGGTTTTTCCATTTCAAAGCATCATCTCGACTTCGACTATACAGCACTTCCGGGATTTATCCAGGAGGCGATGAATCCTGCCATGAAAGTCAAGAATATTAAATACACCAATGCCAATATCAGTTTCGGCTACGCCTACAACTGGGTCTTTACCCGCAACTGTCTGGCATGCCTGTCTCTCACCCCTGCCATTGCCTACAAAGCTTCCGATGTGGACGCAGAAACAAATGAAGCAAAAGCATGGTACGGTAAATTCAATCTGGATTTTCTGGTTCGGGCAGGGATTGTCTACAACACAGGCAAGTATTACGTAGGTACTTCTTTTGTTGGAAAAAACTACAATTATCATCGCAACAATTTCTCTGTCGACAATGGATTCGGTACTCTCCAAATATATGCCGGATTCAACTTCAACACCCGCAAAGAATACAGGAAAAAGAAATAATTCCACAGAAACTAGAAATCATCAACTTGCTTGCTTATCCAAAGAATCTTTGTACATTTGCCACGTTCTAACGAACAAAAGTAAAAAAATCAATGAAGCAACAACGCCACATACAGACCACACGCACTCTTCTTTCCCGCTTTCGCTACTGGGGAAGAAAGAACTATGCTGCCTTTGCAAGTATGGGACGCGAATTCCAAATCGGTCATCTGCATACCAATGTAGTAGACGTTGCTCTTCGTAAGCAGAATGCTGCACAAACTATCCCTTATCATACATTTATGACACTTCAGGAAATCAAAGACCAAGTGTTGGCGGGTATCGACATATCACCCGACCAAGCAGCTTGGCTAGCCAACATGGCTGACAGCGAGGCGCTTTATGCCGCCGCGCATGAGATTACCGTCGCACGTGCTTCGCACGAATTCGACATGTGTTCCATCATCAACGCCAAGTCCGGCCGATGCCCGGAAAACTGCAAATGGTGTGCACAATCCTCCCACTACCAGACCAAAGCCGAGATTTACGATCTCCTCCCCGCTGAAGAATGTCTCCGACAGGCCCAATACAACGAAGCCCAGGACGTCAACCGATTCTCCCTCGTTACCAGCGGACGAAAACCATCTCCCAAACAGATTACCCAACTTTGCGATACAGTCCGTTATATGCGTCGACATTCGTCGATTCAACTTTGTGCTTCTCTTGGACTGCTCAATGAAGAGGAATTGCGTTCCCTGCATGAAGCAGGAATCACCCGTTATCACTGTAATCTGGAAACTGCCCCGTCTTATTTTTCCAAACTCTGCTCTACGCATACGCAAGAACAGAAACTGGCTACTCTCGATGCAGCCCGTCGTGTAGGCATGGATATCTGTTGCGGAGGTATCATCGGCATGGGAGAAACGATGGAACAACGGATTGAATTTGCTTTCACATTGGCAGAACTGAATGTTCAATCCATACCTATCAACCTGCTTAGTCCGATTCCGGGAACTCCACTGGAAAACGAGCAGCCTCTAAGCGAAGAAGAAATACTTAAAACCATCGCACTCTTTCGTTTTATCAATCCGACCGCTTTTCTGCGTTTTGCCGGAGGACGTTCACAACTTTCTTCCGAAGCGATGCACAAGGCATTATATATCGGAATTAACTCGGCTATCGTAGGCGACCTATTGACAACACTCGGCTCCAAAGTATCGGAAGACAAAAAGATGATTCAGGAAGAAGGCTATCATTTCGCCGATTCCCAATTTGATCGCGAGCACATCTGGCATCCGTATACTTCGACTACCGATCCGCTTCCTGTCTACAAAGTAAAACGGGCAGACGGCGCTACCATTACCCTCGAAGACGGACGAACGCTCATTGACGGAATGTCTTCCTGGTGGTGTGCAGTGCATGGATATAATCATCCGGTATTAAATCAGGCGGCAAAAGAACAATTAGATAAAATGTCTCATGTCATGTTCGGAGGACTGACGCATGATCCGGCCATTGAACTGGGGAAACTGTTATTGCCTTTGGTTCCTTCCTCCATGCAGAAAATATTCTATGCAGACTCCGGTTCGGTAGCCGTAGAAGTGGCACTGAAAATGGCTGTACAATATTGGTATGCAGCAGGAAAACCGGAAAAGAACAATTTCGTGACTATCCGTTCCGGCTATCACGGTGATACGTGGAATGCCATGTCTGTATGTGATCCGGTGACGGGTATGCACAGTCTTTTCGGTTCGGCATTGCCTGTACGTTATTTTGTCCCGTCCCCCACTTCCCGGTTCGACGGAGAATGGAATCCGAAAGATATACTACCTCTACAAGAGATGATTGAAAAACATTCAAAAGAGTTAGCGGCGCTTATTCTGGAACCGGTGGTACAGGGAGCAGGCGGGATGTGGTTTTATCATCCGCAGTACCTGCGCGAAGCAGAAAAGCTTTGCCGGAAGCACGATATTCTTCTTATTTTCGATGAGATAGCAACGGGATTCGGACGAACCGGTAAACTTTTTGCTTGGGAACATGCCGGAGTAGAACCGGATATAATGTGTATCGGTAAAGCACTGACCGGAGGATATATGACACTTTCTGCTGTATTGACCAGCAACCGGATAGCAGATACAATCTCTAACCACACACCGGGAGCTTTTATGCACGGACCTACATTTATGGGGAATCCACTTGCGTGTGCAGTGGCTTGCGCTTCCGTTCGCCTGCTGCTCGAATCCGGTTGGCAAGAGAATGTGAAGCGAATCGAAACTCAACTGAAAGAAGAACTGGCTCCTGCACGGGAATTTCCGGAAGTGGCTGATGTACGAATACTCGGAGCCATCGGAGTCATTGAGATGAAACGTCCGGTAAATATGGCCTATATGCAACGAAGATTTGTGGAAGAAAGAATCTGGGTACGTCCCTTTGGCAAGCTGGTATATCTGATGCCGCCTTTCATCATCACTTCGGAACAATTAAGCAAACTGACTTCCGGCTTACTTAAAGTTATTCAAAAAAGATGACAGATAAGAAGAATATTACCAGATTTTCACCCAAGAATCTGTTCCTCGGTGAGCAAAAGGGTGTTCCTCGGTGAGGAACGGGCCTTTCCTCACCGAGGAAGGATGCCTTGGTCGGTGAGAAACTTTCGGGATACTTCTTTAGACAATAAACATCTTATAGACAACTGATTACGCTTTCAACCATCCATATATCGAATACTTATTACTTAAAACAATAATTCATGACATTAGAACATATAAACCAGGAACTCCAGACCTTGAAAGAGAAAAAGAACTACCGTTCTCTCCCACCGCTAATTCACGAAGGACGAGATGTTCTGCTGAACGGACAACGAATGTTGAACCTATCTTCTAATGATTATCTCGGGCTGTCCAATGACATTTCATTGAGGAAGGAATTCTTAAAAACACTCACCCCTGAAACATTCCTGCCTACTTCCTCCTCTTCCCGGTTACTGACCGGCAATTTTAGTGACTATCAGAAGTTGGAGCAACAGCTAGCCACGATGTTCGGAACGGAAAGTGCACTTATATTCAATAGTGGTTATCATGCCAATACAGGAATACTTCCTGCCATTTGCAATACTCACACACTGATTCTTGCCGACAAGCTAGTGCATGCAAGCCTGATAGACGGAATTAAATTATCATCAGCTAAATGTATTCGGTATCGTCACAATGATATTTCCCAGTTGCAACGACTGATTGCTGAAAATCATAACGCTTATGAGCAGCTTATTATTGTTACCGAAAGTATCTTCAGCATGGATGGCGATGAAGCTGATCTTCCCGCTCTCATTCAACTCAAAAAGAGTTATTCCAATGTTCTTCTTTATGTAGATGAGGCTCATGCTTTTGGTGTACGAGGAAAAAAAGGATTAGGATGTGCCGAAGAACAGGACTGTATCAACGATATAGACTTTTTAGTAGGAACATTCGGAAAAGCCATTGCTTCGGCAGGTGCCTATATTGTCTGTCGGCAACTCATTCGGGAATATCTTATTAATAAAATGCGCACGTTTATATTCACCACCGCACTTCCTCCTATCAATATCCAGTGGACTTCGTGGATGTTAGAACGCCTTTCAGCTTTACAACATAAGAGGGCTCACCTGCTACAAATCAGTGAAAAGCTAAAGGTAGCCCTTACAGCCAAAGGATATAATTGCCCATCGGTGAGCCATATTGTACCTATGATTATAGGAGCCAGTGAAGATACCATATTGAAAGCAGAAGAACTCCAGCGCAAAGGATTCTATGCATTGCCCGTCCGTCCGCCTACCGTACCCGACGGAACTTCACGTATCCGTTTTTCACTGACAGCGGACATCACTGAACATGAAATTGACCAACTCATCAAATTGATAAACGAATGAAGCAGCATTTTATCATAAAGAATAATCAGAAGCATCTATTGCTTTTCTTCGCCGGTTGGGGGATGGACGAAACTCCTTTCCTGACCATTCATCCTACAGATAAGGACTGGATGATTTGCTATGATTACCGTTCATTAGCATTTGATACCGACTTATTAGAAACCTATTCCCAGATTACACTTATCGCCTGGTCGATGGGAGTCTGGGCAGCTTCGCAAATCATGAAGCAGTACCCACATCTGCCTGTCTCCCAAAGTATCGCCATCAACGGCACCCTCTACCCCATACACGAAACCAAAGGTATCGCTCACTCTATTTTCGATGGCACACTTCAAGGGCTGAATGAACAAACCTTGCAAAAATTTCAAAGAAGAATGTGTGGTTCAATAGCTGACTATAAAACTTTTCAAACCATATCCCCCCAGCGTCCGATGGAAGAACTCAAAGAAGAACTTGCCGCTATACAACAACAATATTTATCATTGCCGCCCTCTGATTTTAAATGGCAAAAAGCTATCATAGGAAAAGGCGACCACATTTTCCTCCCGGATAACCAATATTTGGCATGGGAAAACCAAGTGGACTCTCTTGAACAAGTGGAAGCGGCACATTACCAACAAGAGCTTTTTAACACGATACTCATGCAGCCGGAGAACTGATGCATCCATCATTTTAAAATAAAGTGATCATCAAGTATATCAGCCTATTAAATAAA
>DXOJ01000660.1 GCA_019412865.1 Bacteroides sp.
GACTATTTTGAACTGTTTATTTAATAATACCACGTTCTGAATTACGGATGAAATCGATAATATAGTCAATTTCCGGACTTTTTTCAAATTCATCTTCTATTTTTTTCAATGCTTCTGTCGTGTTTAAACCACTTTGATAAATGATACGATATGCATTGTGAATACTTTCGATCACTTCATTGGCAAAACCACGACGACGCAGGCCGATGATGTTGATTCCACTAAAAGCAATCGGTTCGCGTCCTGCGATGATGTAAGGAGGAATATCTTTACTGAAGCGGCATCCGCCCTGAATCATTACATGACTCCCTACATGACAGAATTGGTGCATCAATACATTAGCGCTGACAATCGCATTATCATCAATGATGATTTCACCTGCCATTTTGGTAGAGTTACCGATGATACATCCGTTACCAACCAATGCGTCGTGTGCTACGTGTACACCCTCCATCAGTAAATTGTTATTTCCTACAATCGTGCGCCCTTTAGCTGCTGTACCACGGTTGATTGTTACATTTTCACGAATCAGATTATTATCCCCGATTTCGGCTGTCGATTCCTCACCGCGAAACTTAAGGTCCTGCGGGATGGCTCCGATTACGGCACCCGGAAAAATAGTGTTTCTGTTACCAATACGTGAACCATATAAAATATTGGCGTTAGCCATAATTTTATTGTTGTCGCCGATAACTACGTTCTTATCTATAAATACGAAAGGCGCAATTTCTACATTTTCCCCAATTTTAGCTTCGGGATGAATATACGCTAAAGGACTTATCATGCTTTTAATATATCAATTATTACTTATTTTTCACTATTTGTGCCATGAACTCTGCTTCGCAAACAACTTTCTCGCCAACAAATGCATATCCTTTCATAGTAGAGATGCCACGGCGGATAGGTGCCAGCATTTCTACACGGAAGATAATAGTATCTCCCGGCACTACTTTCTGGCGAAATTTTACTCCATCTATTTTCATGAAATAGGTAGAATAACGTTCAGGTTCGTCTACTGAATTCAAAACGAGTAAACCACCGACTTGTGCCATTGCTTCTACTTGAAGTACTCCCGGCATAACAGGTTCTTGTGGGAAATGTCCCTGAAAGAAAGGTTCGTTAGCTGTGATATTTTTGATACCTACAATGTAGTTAGCACCAATCTCAATCACTTTGTCAACCAGTTGGAAAGGATAGCGGTGCGGCAATAATTCGCGGATACGGTTTACATCCATTACCGGCTCACGGTTACAGTCGTAACTTGGCGCCTGCATTTCGTGCAAACGGATTTCTTTCCGCATTTGGCGTGCAAACTTATTATTGATAGTATGTCCGGGACGGGTAGCAATGATCCGGCCTTTTATCGGTTTACCGATTAAAGCAAGGTCACCGATCACATCCAACAATTTGTG
The DNA here is from genome assembly GCA_019412865.1 of Bacteroides sp. GTDB lineage: Bacteria > Bacteroidota > Bacteroidia > Bacteroidales > Bacteroidaceae > Bacteroides. The sequence continues at coordinate 1,413 of DXOJ01000660.1, forward strand.
GCGGGCACATTCGTTTGCCCAAACCAACGGTTTGTGATTGATATAGCCTAATTGTTCAGCGTCCATGTGAGGTACTCTCATCACATCTGCCAACTTGTCGAAACTTTCCTGTGACATCTTACGCTCGTAGATTACGATTGCATTGTCCAGGTCACCCCCTTTAATCAATCCAGCGGAGAGCAGCGGTTCTATTTCGCGAACAAAGACGAAAGTACGGCTGGCGGCCACTTCGTCTTTGAAATTATGCATATCCTCAAGTGTAGCAAACTGATTCGGGATAATGGTTGAATCGTAAGAAACCAGTACATTCAGACTGAAATTCTCGTCAGGAAGTACGATGATAGAAGAACCAGTCGTTTCATCCCGGAACTCAATTTTAGACTTGATAATATAAAAGTCTTTGACGGCATTTTGTTCTACTGTTCCTACACGTTCTATTTCTTGTACATAATATTGTGCACTACCATCTAAAATAGGAAATTCCGGTCCGTTAACCTGAATAAGGCAGTTATCAATGCCCAATGCGTAGAGGGCTGCCATACCATGTTCAACGGTGCTTACTTTGACTCCATTCTTCGACAATACAGTACCACGAGTGGTTTCTGTCACATTGTCGGCTACTGCATCGATAGTTGGTTGTCCTTCTACGTCAATGCGCTGGATTTTATATCCATGATTGTCCGGAGCAGGATTAAATGTTACAGTGAGATCAAGTCCAGTGTGAAGACCTTTCCCGCTCAGTGAAAAGCTAT
>DXOJ01000661.1 GCA_019412865.1 Bacteroides sp.
TAAGTATATGATACAGTCGATGACAGGATACGGCAAAGCTACGGCCGAACTTCCTGATAAAAAAATAAATGTAGAAATCAAGTCGCTCAACAGCAAGGCAATGGATTTGTCCACTCGCATCGCTCCGGCGTATCGTGAAAAAGAGATTGAAATCCGTAATGAGATTTCTAAAGTTCTGGAACGTGGAAAAGCTGACTTCAGCCTGTGGATAGAGAAGAAGGAGGGTGCGGATGCTGCTCCCATCAATAAGGATGTACTGAAAAGTTATTATAGCCAGTTGGATTCGATAAGCCGCGAACTGGGGATTCCTTGTCCCGCACCGGAAGACTGGCTCCAACTATTACTCCGCATGCCGGACGTGATGACGAAAACGGAAATTCAGGAACTGACGGAAGAGGAATGGAGCATGGTGCATGCTACCATACTTGAAGCCATCAGTCATTTGGTCGATTTCCGCAAACAGGAGGGGGCTGCATTGGAAAAGAAATTCCGTGAGAAGATTGCCAACATCAACAGTTTGCTCGAACAGATTACTCCTTACGAGAAAGAACGTGTAGAGAAAGTGAAGGAACGCATCACTGATGCTCTCGAAAAGACGTTAAGCGTAGACTACGACAAGAATCGTCTGGAACAGGAACTGATTTACTACATCGAAAAACTGGATGTCAACGAGGAAAAACAACGTCTTAGCAACCATCTGAAATATTTCATCAGCACGATGGAAAGTGGTAGCGGACAGGGTAAGAAGCTTGGTTTTATCGCCCAGGAAATGGGTCGGGAGATCAATACGTTAGGCAGCAAGTCCAATCATGCTGAAATGCAGAAGATCGTAGTTCAGATGAAGGATGAACTGGAACAGATTAAGGAACAGGTGCTGAACGTGATGTAAAACAGTATCTATCATTTTTAATTCTTAATTCTTCATTAAACTTATGACCGGTAAGCTAATTATTTTCTCTGCTCCGTCGGGTTCGGGCAAATCTACTATAATCAATTATCTGCTGACGCAGAACTTGAATTTAGCGTTTTCTATTTCTGCTACCAGCCGTCCTCCGCGTGGAACGGAGCAGCATGGGGTTGAATATTTCTTCCTTACGCCGGAAGAATTTCGCCAACGCATTGAGAACAACGAATTTCTGGAGTATGAGGAGGTGTATAAGGACCGTTATTACGGAACGCTGAAAGCGCAGGTAGAAAAGCAATTGGAAGCGGGTCAGAATGTGGTGTTTGACGTAGATGTGGTTGGCGGATGCAATATCAAGAAGTTTTATGGCGATCGTGCGTTGTCGGTGTTTATCCAGCCGCCTTCGGTGGAAGAATTGCGTTGCCGGTTGGAAGGACGTGGAACGGATGCGCCGGAAGTGATTGAAAGTCGCATCGCTAAGGCGGAATATGAATTGGGTTTTGCTCCGCAATTCGATTGTGTGATTGTCAATGACAATTTGGAAACTGCTAAAGCGGAAGCTTTGAAAGTTATCAAAGAGTTTTTGGAACAATGAATAAGCAGAAAACCGGAATCTTCAGCGGATCATTCAATCCGATTCACATCGGACATCTTGCTCTAGCCAACTACCTTTGTGAGTATGAAGGATTGGATGAAATCTGGTTTATGGTGAGTCCGCAGAATCCTTTGAAAGCACAGGAGAAGTTATGGAATGATGAATTACGTCTCGAACTGGTAAAGTTGAGCATCAGTGACTATCCTCGTTTTCAGGCTTCAGATTTTGAGTTTCATTTGCCTCGCCCCTCATATAGCGTATATACGTTGGAGAAACTGCGTGAGGCATTTCCCGATCGCGAGTTTTATTTCATTATCGGTTCCGATAATTGGGAACGTTTTGGATATTGGTATCAGTCCGAACGTATCATTAAAGAGAATCAGATTCTTATTTACCCCCGTCCCGGCTTTCCCGTCAAAGAGGAGGAATTGCCGGAAACGGTGCGTCTTGTTCATTCTCCTGTATTTGAAATCAGTTCTACTTTTATTCGAGAAGCACTGGATGCAAGGAAAGATGTTCGATACTTTATGCATCCAAAGGCTTGGGAGGCTATCCAGTTTACTCCGTCAATCGATGAAGAGTAATAACGATGATTTCTGCCGGAGCACCAACACGGATTGGTAATTTGGAGGTTCCTATTCCGTTTGTTATAATCAAAGGTATTTTTGCAGAATTATATGCCAGTCCGGTGATGAAACGATTGCCATAGTGTGAGTTAAGTGCCGGGGCAACTCCGAATACACGGACTTGTCCGCCGTGGGTGTGTCCTGCCAGGGCAAGGTCGGTGTTAGCTACTGAAACATCTTCGATGTAATCCGGAGTATGAACCAGTAAGATGACAAAATCTTTGGGAGAGAGTGCCAGAGTAGGCGATACTCCGTTGCGCCCCAGATCAAAAGGATTGCGCACTCCAGCGATAATGATCTGCTGCCCGTCTTTACGAAGCGTATCTACTTCATGTTCTAACGGACGCATGCCGTAATGTTTCATTGTATTCACAATATCGTCGTGGCAACGTTCGTAGTCGTTATTGCCCATTACCCCATAAGTGCCCATCGGTGTTTTTACGCGTGCCAGTGCGGAAAACAAAGGTTCCACATATTCACAACCTTCCTGATAGTCACCACCCATTAGAAGCACATCAGCCTTTTGAGCAATCAGTAGGCGGACAAGGTCGTTCAGGCCTTTTTCTTTCAGCAGACTTTTGTAGTGTAAGTCGGAAATGAAAGCGATACGGAAACCTTCAAAGGCTTCGGGAACATCGTGGTGTGTAAAGTCATATTTTACTACACGGTCCACTCCGGTATAGACAGAAGATACATCTACGCTGGAAGAAGTGATTTTTGTTCCCCGCAGTACCAGATCCGACGATTCGTGTGTATCGGTAGAAGTCTTTTCCTTTGTATTCTGCTTTTTGTTTTTGGAAACATTCAGCTCTTTGAGTTGCGAGTGGTCGGGGGAGAATAACCCGGCTATGGCATTAGCCGTATCCGGATAAATAGAATCTGAATTTAAAACAGGGCGTGGCAAGGTAGCCACCATATTCTTTTTCGACTTACAGGAAACCAGCAAAAGCAATGTCAACAGGATAACAGGGTAGATTGTTTTTATTTTCTTCATCTTCTCTTAGTTTGAAGTTTTTCGGGGTGCAAAGATACGAAAAATCATGTATCTTTGTCCGTCAAAACTATTTATAATATATTAAAGTATGGAAGAAGTAAAGCGTAACTCGCTACAAGCATGGATATTAGCTGCACGTCCCAAAACGCTGACAGGGGCCATAACCCCGGTTATGATCGGTACTGCTCTTGCTGCAATGGACGGACGTTTTCACTGGTTGCCTGCACTGATCTGCTGTCTGTTTGCAAGTCTGATGCAAATTGCCGCTAATTTCATCAATGACCTTTTCGACTTCCTCAAAGGAACAGACCGGGAAGACCGGTTAGGCCCCGAACGTGCTTGTGCGCAAGGATGGATTTCTCCGCAAGCGATGAAAACCGGGATTATTATTACGGTTGCTCTTGCCTGCCTTATCGGCTGTACGTTGCTCTTCTTTGCCGGGTGGGAATTGATTATCGTAGGAGTGCTTTGTGTGTTATTTGCCTTTCTTTATACCACCGGTCCTTATCCTCTTTCTTACAACGGTTGGGGCGATGTATTGGTGATTGTCTTTTTCGGCTTTGTACCCGTAGGCGGAACATATTACGTACAGGCGCTAACTTGGACACCGGATGTCACTATCGCCTCTTTAATCTGCGGACTGCTTATTGATACATTGTTGGTAGTCAATAATTATCGTGACCGCGAAGCGGATGCACGCAGTGGAAAAAGGACAGTGATCGTTCGTTTCGGCGAGAAATTCGGTCGCTATTTTTATTTGATGCTGGGGATTACCGCTTCTCTTCTCTGCTTGTGTTTCCTTCGTGAAGGTCATTTCTACGCCGCTTTTCTTCCGCAACTTTATCTGATCCCTCATTTCCTTACCTGGAAACGGATGGTGAAAATATACAGCGGTAAAAAATTAAACAGCATATTAGGCGAGACTTCGCGTAATATGCTGCTTATGGGTATTCTTATTGCAATAGGAATGTTGATAAATTGAGAATCATTTCCCGTACATCTTTTCGTAGTAACCCTGATAATCTCCGCTGGTAACTTCTTCCACCCAAGCTTGGTTGGTTAAATACCATTCGATTGTCTTTACGATACCGACCTCGAATTTAGTTTCGGGATACCATCCTAAGGCATTTGTTATCTTGGTGGGGTCGATAGCATAACGTTGGTCGTGTCCCAGACGATCTTTGACGAAAGTAATCAGATCTTCGTTGATCCAGTCGATTGAAATATCGCCGTTTTCGTCTTTCACTTTCTTTTTGAGAACCTGACGATATTCGGGATTTTCTGCCATCAGACGGTGGATAGTCGAAATTGTCAGTTTCACGATTTCGAGGTTTGTCTTCTCGTTGTGTCCACCAACGTTGTACACTTCTCCGTCTTGACCTTCACGCACAACGAGGTCGATTGCTTTGCAGTGGTCTTCCACATAAAGCCAGTCGCGCACATTGCTACCGTCACCGTAAACGGGAAGATGCTTTCCTTCGAGGATATTCTTGATAATCAACGGAATCAATTTTTCCGGGAAGTGGTACGGACCATAGTTGTTGGAGCAACGGGTAATCGTTACCGGCATTTTATAAGTGTCGTGGTAAGCCATTACCACCATGTCTGCACTTGTCTTAGAAGCACTGTACGGGCTGTGAGGGCAAAGCGGAGTTGTTTCTGTGAAATATCCTTCGGCTCCCAATGAACCATACACCTCATCGGTAGATACTTGATGATAGCGTACACCTTTTCTCCAAGTCGGATATCCTTGTTCGTCTTTCCCCATTACCCATGCACGGCGTGCACAATCCAGTAAGTTCTGTGTTCCGAGAATGTTGGTAATCAGAAACAGCTGCGGATTTTCAATGCTGCGGTCCACGTGGCTCTCGGCAGCGAAATTCACTACATAATCAAAACGATACTCAGCAAAAAGACCGTCTACCACATCGCGGTTGCAAATGTCTCCTTTGATAAAGACACAGCGTTCGTTGTCGATGTCTTTGGCAATCGTTCCTAAGTTACCTGCATACGTCAAAGCGTCCAATATCACGACTTTGATGTCGTTATGTTTGGCTAAGATGTACTTGATGTAATTTGCCCCGATAAATCCTGCGGCACCGGTCACTAGATAAGTTTTCATATTTTATTCTTTATGTTGATTTTAGGATTGTTTAGCCAATTCGATAAGGTACTTCCCATACTCGGTTTTTTCGAGTTTTTGACCCAGTAGAAGCAACTGTTCCGTCGGAATCCATCCCTGACGCCAAGCAATTTCTTCAATGCAGCTGACGTAGAAACCTTGCCGGTTCTGAATAGTGGCCACGAAGTTGGAAGCTTCCAGCAGACTGTCACAGTTACCCGTGTCGAGCCATGCAAATCCGCGTCCGAAAAGTTCCACTTTCAATGTACCTTCTTCCAGATACAGACGGTTCAGGTCTGTTATCTCATATTCTCCACGTGCTGAAGGACGAAGAGCCGCTGCTTTTTCCGTCACACTGGCATCGTAGAAATAAAGTCCCGGAACGGCATAATTACTTTTCGGCACTTCCGGCTTTTCTTCCAGTGAAATCACTTTTCCCTGTTCGTCAAATTCCACTACACCATAAGCGCGCGGGTCTTTCACGTAGTAACCGAAGATGCAGGCGCCCTTTTCTATATTGGCAGCTCGGCGGAGCATGGCGGAGAAGCCCTGTCCGTAAAACATATTATCCCCAAGAATCAGACAGCCCGGTTCGCCGTTCAGGAAATCGGCTCCCAATACGAAAGCTTGTGCCAGTCCGTTAGGTTGTTCCTGAATTTTATAGGAGAAAGACATACCCAGTTCCTCACCCGTTCCCAACAAGTCGCGGAACATCGGCAAGTCGCGTGGAGTCGAAATAATCAACACTTCGCGTATTCCTGCCAACATAAGTGTTGACAACGGATAATAAATCATCGGCTTGTCATACACAGGCATGATTTGTTTGGAAATCGCTTTAGAGAGCGGATAAAGTCGGGTGGCACTACCACCGGCTAGAATAATTCCTTTCATGTTCGTCTGAGTTATTCATTAACTGCGTGCAAAGGTCGGAAAGAATTCCGACGTGGCAAAATTTTAAAATAATTTTTCAATCTGGCAGGAACATTTATTTTATTTGTCCGCCAATTCGATGACTTCCAAGTCCTGAAAGGCCCCCTGGTTGATAACAAAACGTACCAAAGTCCGTACCTTGTGGAAAC
>DXOJ01000662.1 GCA_019412865.1 Bacteroides sp.
CTTCATTATATAGGGTATTGTATGAAACATTTTCGTTTTTTAAGTATGTTTCCAAATAGTCATCGTAATTATAGGTCAAAACTCGGAAATGTTTTTTGCTTATACATTTGGAAATGATTTTTGCAATATGATAAATGGCATACTTTTTATTGATTGCCTGCCTTCCCGCATACAATCCCTGATGAATTGCCCAATAGTAATCCGCTTCCGTTGTATATAGCTCTTTGCACAATTGAGCGGTAATAAGGCTTGAACCACCAATTTTCTTGCTTAAGGCTTTACTGTCATCAATTAGTCTTTGCCTTTGCAGTTCAGCTGTAAATTGTTTGAGTAGCGTATCCCAACTTTTTGCTCCGGGATCAACGGATATTCCCGCACCTAATACAAGTGCAAAATTATCCGCTTTCTCAACAACGTGTACTACAGAATCGAGATTTTTCCATTTCTTTTCTGCAAAGTCATTTTCTGTAATGTTTGAAATATAGTCATTAGCTGATAATTCTTTACTTGTCTTTTTGTCTGATAAGTTAACTGCGTTACTGTAATCAATGGGATACTCTCGAACCCACTGCTCAATAATTTGCTGACCCCATACATATATAGGAATTTCATTATTAATAGGGTCTTCATACGTTATAGATTCACTAATTCGACCATCTACAATAAGAATACCTATGGCAGCTTGATCCCAGTTAACGGTTCTAATTTTTCTTCTAAAACTTTCAATGCTTTTTGCTTCGGTGGAAGATCTCTTCTGCAATTTTTTAAACTCAAAATATATACACCCTTTAAAGTCGCCAAATCCATTTGGTGCCACTGCATCAAATTTCAGATATTTGTCGGATGCTTTATTTTCCGTATATGCTGATATGATTTTCCCGAATGTAATTTCCTGCCTGTTGCGCGCTGCAATTTGACGCAAAACAGACATAACAAAAAATTCGAATTCGACTTTTCCTAGCATAAGGTAGTCCATCGCTTATCACTCCACTATTTGTACAATTTTTCGAAGTTCGCACACAATAATCGTTTCGGCATCAGTTGGAAGTCAATATAATAATGCACTTTTTATTATGTCTTTTCAATACTTCCAATACAATTCTTTTTCTGAAAGACTCTATAGAAAGAAAGTAGGAAAAGCAGTCAAATGTCTTTAATCATATTCTACAGATAGCCGTTCATCAAAGAAATTCAGCATTATTCATTCATGATGTTGTCATCTTCCATACAATTCCGTCATCCGTGAAATTTCATTTGCAAGCGCAGAAGTACAAGTACCAGCATTCATTCGCCATAGCCAGTTGCACCCAAGCGTAGAGGGCTGATTTATTCTCGCCTCGCTTCCCAATTCAAGCCAATCTTGAATTGGAATAATAACTGTATCGCCCACACTGGCCATCGCTATGCGAATAAGCTGCCGTTCGAGTGACCCTCTATCTGTCGAATAGTCTATATACTCTTTGGCATATCGCACATCCTCCGGGGCGGCGGACAGTGTCCATCCGTGTAGTGTATCGTTATCATGTGTTCCTGTGTATACCACACAGTTCTTTACATAAGTGTATGGCAAATAGTTATTGCTTTCTCTGGCATCAAAGGCAAATTGAAGAACCTTCATGCCGGGAAAACCACTCATTAGCAAAAGGTCTTTTACTTCCTTTGTTAAAAAGCCCAAATCCTCCGCAATAATGTGTGGATCACCAAATCTGTCTTTTATGGCATTTATAAAATCTTTTCCGGGACCTTGACGCCAGCAGCCGTTTTCTGCGGTTTTATCTTTGGCAGGAATGGCATAGTAGCTTTCGAAGCCTCTAAAATGATCGATTCGAACATAATCGAACAGTTCAAAAGACATCGAAAGACGTTCCAGCCACCAAGAATAACCCTGATCGGCTAAGATGTTCCATCGGTAGGTCGGGTTTCCCCACAATTGCCCTGTGGCTGCAAAGGCATCAGGAGGGCATCCTGCCACCTCGGTTGGATGTCCATCCGTATCAAGATTGAAATATTCCTGATGTGCCCATACATCCGCAGAATCCAAAGCCACATAAATCGGAATATCTCCGACAATCTGCACATCTTTTGCATTTGCATACTGTTTTAGATTCTCCCACTGCTCAAAAAACATTTTCTGCAAAAAAACATAGAATAAAATGTCATCGTGGTAGTCTCTATCTGCCTTAGCAAGAGCCTCGAAGTTGCGATTGCGCAGGAGTTCTGGCCATTCCTGCCAGGACTTTCCCATTTGACTGTCTTTGATTGCCATAAAGAGAGCATAGTCATGCGCCCATGCGTTCTCCTTAATGAACTCATTCAAAGATTGCTTCATTGGATAGCGCTGGTAAGCCTTTCGCAGGAGAGAGAATCTGTTATCGTAAAGAATTTTATATTCTATTTTTTTCGATGTATATTCCCATTGAATTGCCGCGCATTCATCCTTTGTAAGAAGCTTCTGGTCGCATAACAATTCTAAGTCGATAAAATAAGGATTCCCTGCAAACGCGGAAAAACTCTGATACGGGCTGTCTCCGTAGCTTGTAGGCCCCACAGGTAAAACTTGCCACAATTTTTGATGCGCATCATTCAAAAAATCCACCCATCTATAGGCTGCACGACCAAGTGTTCCGATGCCATATTCTGATGGCAAACTAAAAATCGGTAAAAGAATACCAGCTTTTCTGCTCATATAAGTAACCTCCCAAATAAAAGGGCAGGCGTAACGCTAAACGCTACGCCTGCCTTTATTAACCCTATGTTTTACTTAGAAATTAGGATAAATGTCAATCGTTTCGCCTCCAACAACCGTATAGTTGTTGCCAGAAGACCACGTTGTATCATTGATCAGCGGCTTGAGCTCAAAGCTCTCGCCCTTGCCGATACGTTCCGTTTCATAAACCCAAACATCCGACGAAACATTCAGCATGCTGCGGCCGCTATCCCAAGTAAGCGGATAATCAGAACCACGCAGATACATGGTGTTGCCGAGGCCGACATCATAATGTACGCGGATCGTCGTAACCGTGCGGGCAGGAGGGGCGTAATCAGCAACATTATCAGAGGTGAATACCCATGCCGTCTTTGCCGGAATAGTCAGGTTCAAAACCTTTCCAGTGATACCGCCAGCTTCTACAGTTGCTGTTACAGAAGTGTCCAGCAGGTTCGTCAGCGTGGTTCCTACGGCAAGAGAACTTTCGGCACGCAGGGGGATTGCGCGGGTCTCGTTGCTGGTTCCGTTATTAAACACGGAGATGATTTCCTGGCCGTTCGAATCATCGCGGCGGGAGAACGCATAAATGTTATCTTCAGCCCACATTTCACGCTGCGTTCCCGTCTGGAGACAAGCATATTCTTTACGCAGTTCGGTCAAGCGCTGAATATATTTAAAGGTAATCCCATCCTCATCAAAGCCGGGCATCACTTCACGGTTTTCCTTGTTTGCAATGCCTGCCCATTCGGTGGGGACGCCACCGCCATAGCAGTTCTGCTCGGTGCCGTAATAGACATCAGGAATACCGCGAACAGTGAAAATGAAGGTCAGCGCAAGACGCAGCTTCTGGTAGTTGTCATCAGCCAAGCAGAGGAATCTATCGCGATCATGGTTGTCGATGAAGGTCACGAGGTGATTGACATCGTTGTATTTGCTATCCTGATCAAAGATGCTCTTCACCGTGGTAAAACTTGCATCATGTGCAAATACTTCTCTAGCCTGGAAGAAAAGCGGAAAGTCCAAAACACCCCATTCGTAATTCGAGAAATCACTAACGTAATCGACATCACCTACAAAGATTTCGCCAAACGAAGGAACACCCAGATAATTTTCAAATTCCTGAATGAAATCCTTGGGAAGCGAACGGGCTGCATCAATGCGAACGCCGTCTGCACCGGTATCCTCTACCCATGCTTTGTAGGCATCTTTTATGGC
>DXOJ01000663.1 GCA_019412865.1 Bacteroides sp.
ACATAATGTATTATTCAGAGAAAAAAGAACATGATAGATTTTACTTTAATAAATAAGTTAAGATGAAAAAAGTCCTGATTAACATCATTCTACTATTTACCTTTTCCATATCGGGAATGGCACAAATAGAATATGGAAAAACAGTTGAAATAAGTAAAGAGGTACTGCTCGACAAAATTAAAGGAGGCTGGGCCGGACAAACCATAGGATGCACCTATGGCGGTCCTACAGAATTTAAATACAGAGGAGCGATCATTCATGAGAAAACTCCAATAATCTGGTATGATGACTATTGTAAGGACATCTTTGCAGAAGATCCGGGATTGTATGATGATGTATATATGGATCTTACCTTTCTGGAAGTAATGCAAAAAGAAGGGATAAATGCCCCTGCCGAATCATTTGCCAAAGCCTTTGCAAATGCAGATTACAAATTGTGGCATGCCAACCAGGCAGCCAGATATAACATATTACACGGTATTATGCCACCGGCATCGGGACATTGGAAAAATAATCCGCACGCTGACGATATTGATTTCCAGATTGAAGCAGACTTCATTGGAATGATATGTCCGGGAATGGTAAATACCGCCTCCGATTTTTCGGACAAGATAGGGCATATCATGAACTACGGCGACGGATGGTATGGAGGTGTATACATGGGAGCAATGTATGCATTAGCTTACGTAAATAACGACATTTATACAATTGTCACGGAAGCTCTTAAAACAATACCCGAACAAAGTAAATTTCACCGTTGCATCACAGACGTTATTAAATATTGGAAACAATATCCCGATGACTGGCGTAAATGCTGGCTGGAAATAGAAAACCGCCATGCTTTTGAGATTGGCTGCCCGGAAGGGGTATTCAATGCATTTAACATTGACGCCACTATCAATGCGGCTTACTGTGTGATGGGACTTTTATATGGCAACGGCGACTTTTTCAAAACAATGGATATAGCCACTCGCTGCGGACAAGATTCCGACTGTAACCCGGCAACTGCCGCAGGAATTCTTGGAGTCATACAAGGCTACAAGGCTATCCCCGAATACTGGAAACCGGCACTCGAAAGATGTGAAAATATTAAGTTCCCCTACACAGATATCTCTTTAAGTTCTGTATACGACATTAATCTCAAACTATTGAGTGATGTATTAAAAGCAAACGGAGGAAAAATCAAAGGAGATAAATACTATACCACGATTCAGAAGCCAAAAACCGTAGCATGGGAAGTTTCTTTTGAAGGCTTATATCCTTCTGAAAGAAGAGTCATCAAATATGATCTCGGTACAGAAAAAACATTTGAGTTCAATGGCAAGGGAGTTGTTTTAATGGGGATGATCAGACAAGATGTTAAAGATAGTAATGACAATTACATCGCCATCTTGGAGGCCTACATTGACGGCAAGAAAGTAGAAACCATAGAAATGCCTTATGACTACATAAAAAGAAAGTATGACATTTTCTATAATTATGATTTAGAGGAAGGACCTCACAAACTGGTTATTAAATGGATTAATCCAAATGAAAAATATGCCGTTCAATGTAAAGACATGGTGGTTTATTCATCCACACCGGCAGAGCCAATCAATCCTTATAAATAAAAGAGAGAAGCCATGAATAGAAAACTACTCCTATTATTAGCCTTATTATTATTTTCCTACGGATTGTCATCATGTTCGTCTGATGATAACAGTCCGTCCGAAGGCGAACAGACCGAGACACCGGAACTGTTTACCAAACGCTATAATCCCGATCAAAGTTTTTACAGCAAAATATTAGGACAAGAAATCAAATATTCCGTATTACTGCCTCAAGAATATCTATCGGAAAGTACGGGTAAATATGGAGTAGTTTTCCTTCTACATGGCTGGGGAGGGAACCAAAGTTCATGGGGACCTTCAGGTCTGAATATTCAAAGCATAGCTGATGCGCAAACCAGCAATGGTAGTATTCGCCCATTGATCTACATCATGCCGGAAGGTTTCAACTCTTATTTTTGTAACCGCTATGACGGAAAGTTCAACTATATGGATATGTTCATTAATGAACTCGTACCCCTGATTGATAAGCGGTTCCGAACAACAGCCAGTAAGACGGAAAGAGCTGTTGCCGGATTCTCTATGGGAGGTTTCGGGGCATTAAGTATAGCATCGCAACATCCTGAAACATTCTTGGTATCAATAGGATTAAGTCCCTCCCTAAATACAGATGAACAATACATCTCTTTGTCACAAGACGGTTGGAATCTTCAATGGGGAAACAACTTCGGAGGAAGCGGCCAGACAGGAACAGGCAGGCTGACAAGCTATTATAAAAGCCAATGTCCGCTACACTTTTTCAAGGATAAACCAAGTTCCACATTTCAAACAGTACGGTATTACATAGACTGCGGTGATGATGAAGAAAGACTATATGCAGGAAACGGTGAATTACATTCTCTATTACGGGACAAAAATATCAAGCACGAATATCGTGTACGGAATGGTGCCCACACCGACAGTTATTGGCGTGAATCCATGAAAGAGGCACTGCCTTTTATCGAACGTTCATTCAAAGGAGAAAGCTATCCGCAGGAAACTCTAAAAAAATTCACAGAAGAATTACATGCTACTAATAAAAACATAAAAGTAGGTAATTCCAATATCGAACTATGGTTACCGGATGACTACAATTCCGAACTAACTTACAAAGTTCTTTATTACAGCAAAGGAGAAGGTAATGTTGATCTTACAACAAAGAAGGTAGCAGTGGCATTAGATTCTCTTATGCAAATCAAACGTATGATAATCGCAGGTTTTAATGTGAAAGAAATGATTCAAAATGAAACAAATTTTTCAGCTATTACCGATGCAGTGGAAAAGACGGTTCATACGGAAAGCAATGCAGATTTCAGATTAGGATTAACATACGGCTCAGAAGCTAATTACTTATACAATCAGTCAACAGGCAATGCCCCTGCTATCAACTTTTTCTTTGCAGAAGACGCGGATATTATCAACCTTTCTGCCGAGAATCGTGCCAAAATCTATTATTTGGACATAACAGACGAAGGCAGCAACTACAATAGCATCTTTACTCTGTTCAATGGATTGCGAGATGCAGAAGCTCCGGTGCAATATCGTGTCAGAAACGGACTGGATAGTGAGCAGTCCGCCCAAACAGGTATTTATTCAATGAGTTATTATATTGGTGAACAGTTAATAAAGAAATAATATGAAGAAGATACTGTTATATATTATCCTATTTCTATCAGGTATAGATGGAGCTTGGGCACTTCCTATAGAAAAAGAAGGGATGAGTATTTACAGTCCGTCCCTAAAGCAAGAAGTCTCCTACTCCATTATCTTACCGGAAGGTTATGAACATTCAGATACAGAATATCCAGTCTTATACATGTTTCATGGAATAGGAGGTGATTATACCAGTTGGCTCGAATATGGCAACGTTGCCCGTGTAATGGACAAAATGATAAAAGAAGGAAAGATTCAACCTTTCATTATGGTTATTCCTGACGGTTACCTGTCTTATTACAGTGACACTTATGATGGCAGCTCCCTTTATGAAACTTTCTTTATCAAAGAACTGGTTCCATATATAGATAACAACTATCGTACTCGCAAGGATATTAATGGACGCTCGATCATTGGTTTCTCTATGGGAGGATTCGGAGCATTATCCGTTAGTTTGCGCAACCGCCACTTATTCGGCTCTGTCGTTGCGTTATCGCCATCCATCCGTACAGAAAAACAATACATGGAAGAAGGGCCACAAAAAGGATGGGACAATCAATGGGGACGGATTTTCGGAGGAGTGGGAAAGAATGGTAAGCAGCGCCTAACCAGTTACTATAAGCAACATTCACCCTACCACATTCTTTCCACCCTCCGCAATTCCAATTTAAAAGGATTTGGCATCATGCTGGATATTGGAGATAAAGAAGGTACTCTTTGCGACAGTAATGAAGAACTGCACCGATTATTACTGGAAAGACAAATACCTCATGAATGGGAAGTACGTTCAGGAGGACATGATTTCACCTGCTGGAATACTGCACTGCCCAAAGCATTCAGATTCATAAACGAATATTTCAATGGGAAGCAGTCAGGAAATAGTGAGAGTAGTCTTCCGAATGAGACTCCGTTTATCCAAACAGCCAATGCAACGGTCTATTATCCGGAACAGGCTCAAGGAAGCACAAGAAAATATCCTATTATCTATGTACAGGGAGAAATCAACGAACAACAGCAAAAGGTTCTCGTCAGTCAGTTTCATCAAATGGTAGATGAGAATAAAACATGGCCTGCAGTTCTTAGTTTCGTAAAAGCTAACACAGACCTGTCAGAAACAATTTTTGATATAGAAAAGCAACTCTCCGGCATCAGAGGTTCCCAACGTATGCGGGCTTTAATCACTTTGGGAGATAATATCAAAGAAGGTATAGAAGCCATTCAGAGAGAAAATTTGTTTACCGGCATAGTCTGTGTAAATGCCATCGGCAAAGAGAATGATGCTCAAAATCTTATAAAAGCAGTCAACTCTCACAAAAGATATCCCAGATGCTGGATAGAGATACTACCCGAATCAAAAGAATATGGTTTTAGTAGTAATATACATATCCTTTTGAAAGAATCGGACCTGGAACATGAGTTCCGGTCAAGAAAATGTAAGGAAGCCAATGTTTTCACTTATTGGGAAGATTGGATACTATATTTAAATAACAGAATTCATGTTTAACAATTAAATACTAATAGTATGTTCACAGTAAACAGTTATTTATTGGCAGTTATATTCTGCATCGTAACCATGATTTGTTGGGGTTCCTGGGGTAATACCCAAAAACTAGTTTCCAAAAATTGGCGTTATGAACTTTTTTATTGGGATTATGTGATTGGAATGGTATTGTTCACCATCTTACTAGGCTTCACAATGGGTAGTCATGGAGATACCGGACGTTCATTCCTGGAAGATCTGGGACAAGCATCAGGAGACAGCATTGGTTGGGTTATCTTGGGGGGCGTAATATTTAATGCTTCAAACATTCTTCTTTCAGCGTCTATTTCCTTGGCCGGTATGTCTGTAGCTTTTCCTTTAGGAGTTGGCATTGCATTGGTATTAGGGGTAATCGTCAATTATCTGGGAATTCCAACCGGTAATCCTTTGCTTTTATTTGGCGGTGTAGCCCTCATTGTTATTGCCATTATTTGTAATGGAGTGGCCTCCGGAAAAATGCAAAAGGGAGAAGAAAGCAGGAAAAACAACAAAAAGGGAATTATCATTGCATTAATTGCCGGTGTACTGATGTCTTTGTTCTACAGGTTCGTAGTGAAAGGTATGGACGTAGAAAACTTCAATTCACCCGCTATAGGAATGATGACTCCTTACTCTGCCATCTTTGTTTTTTCAATAGGCGTATTACTAAGCAATTTTGTTTTCAACACATTAGTAATGAAATATCCTTTTGTCGGAGAAAAAGTCAGCTACTCCGAATACTTTAAAGGAAACACGAAAACTCATATATGCGGAATGCTTGGTGGAGCGATATGGGGACTTGGTTCCGCATTCAGCTATATCGCATCAGGAGAAGCTGGTCCGGCGGTATCTTATGCACTAGGACAAGGCGCACCACTTATTGCCGCTATTTGGGGAGTATTTATCTGGAAAGAATTTAAAGGTTCAACGAAATCTGTTAATCAACTACTGGCCTTGATGTTTATCTTCTTCCTAGTTGGTTTGGGAATGATAGTAGTTGCCGGAAACTAATTATTAACCTTAAATAGAACAACATGAAAAAGTATTTTTACTTATTAGCCATGCTGGCAGTAGTACTAGGTACGACTGCTTGCAGTGATGATGACAATCATCCCAGTACAAACATTCTGGATAAACCGGAAGTTACTGTTCCTGATGTAAAAGAGAGTTCTGCTGTTATTACATGGAAAGCCATAGGAAACGCAACAGCTTATATTTATAGCTTGAACAACAGTAGTGAACAAAGTACTGACCAAAATACAATTCAACTGACAGGTTTAGAGCCGGAAAAAAGTTATACATTCAAAGTAAAAGCTCAAAAAACCGGATCAATCTATTTTGAAGATTCAGACTATGCAGAAATCACTTTTACAACAACCTCTGAAGTAACAGTTTATCGGATAGCTACTTTTGCAGATGATTGGGATAAATGGTATTACGAATATAACGATAATGGTACTGTAAAACGTGTATACAGACTATATGAAGGAGAGTTGGATAGAGAATGGCTCTTTGCTTATGACGGAAATAATATCACAGTGACAGGTAAGAACGCATATAACATGACTTTAAACGACCAAGGTTATGTTGCAACTTTTGTAGATGGTTCGAACACTTACGAATATACTTATGATGAGAATGGCTACATGACCAAAGCTGAAAAGAATGGCAATATTGCATCTAACATCACCATAGAAAATGGAAATATTACGCAATGGACCAGATTCTCAGATGGAGTAGAGCAGTTTAAAGTTCAAACCTATTCTGCCGTGCCTAATGTGAGCGGAGCACATTGTATCTATGCGGAAAGCAGTGGAGCTAGTCGTTGGCTGGTTGAAACTGGTCTCTTTGGAAAAGCTTCGGCTAATTGCCATACGAGCAGTGGTTGGCAACATTCATCCAGTACAGCTACTTACACATTTGAATATGACGAGAACAGTTGTATCAAAGAGGAAAGCAAAAACTATGACGGATATATAGAGAATTTCTATTATACATATTTCTCCGAATAGCACTTTATGAAATAACTAATTCATGGAGGTGTGTCTAAAAGTCTGGCGCACCTCCATTTTTTATAAAGTTATTAGAGACTTTAAACAGTTATATCCAGTAAAACCTCTCCTCTTACATTCAGCACCTTAATCCTCAATTCATCGTTCTTCTTTTCCAGAATCATCACCGTAGCACTGTCCATCTTATATCCTCCACCAATAATAACCGGATAATTATTACCCAGTTCCCCTTTCGGATGGTAAGCGTATTTATGAGTATGTGCGTTCAGGCTGATATTGAAAGGTGCTTTTTCTAATAATTTAGTCCAAAGATTCGCACAGAGATTCTTTTCATAATTACCGTAAAGCGGAATATGATGAATAAGGACACGTTTCTTTGCTTTCTTGAATTCTTTGGCAGACAGTTCTTTTTTCAGAAAATCAACCTGTTCATTACGCAATTGAGTAAAATCGTTCAAGCCATAATATACCCAATGGTCGTCCGGTTTATCTTCTCCACAATCCAACATGACGATACGGGTATCTCCCCAGTTAAAAGAGGCATAAGTTTTATCTCCCACATAATCAAAATGGTCACGCAAACCGATAGAATAGGCATTGCGGATTTCATGGTTGCCACGCATAAAGAAAGTCGGTATGCGATCGCCACACACTCCTTCGGTCAGTTCACTGATAAATGTGGTTGCCTGCTCGTGATCCACAGGATCATCCACACAGTCACCATTGAAAACAACAAAATCATACTTAACATCCTGTATTTGTTTACATAGAGTACGGAAAGTATTGGTATGTTGATGCAAATCATTAAAAACAATAGCGGTAAAAGACTCTGTATCAGCAACAGGAAGAGTAAATTCACTGAAGGTCGATTGTGCTGTATTTCCAAATACCTTTTTATATGCCTGATAAAGCAACATCTCTTGCGAACACACACGATAATAATATTTCTGTCCGGACTGCAAACCATCTATACGTATTTTATGCAGCTTGTTATTACAGACCACCTGACCGTCAACAATCATACGCGCACGTTCCAGCCGGGTAGTATCTGTGCCATATTCCACCCAGCAATAAGAAGGAACGGTTGTTTCCCACATCACAGTAATGCCATTACCCACAGGATTCTGCAAATAAGGTTTAGTACGGAATATCTTGTCTGCCTTTTCAGCGGTACGCAATTCCACAAGTATGGGACGATGGTCGGAAGCCATTGGCTCATTAACTACTCTCGCAGATATGACAGCAAATCCGGTAGCGTTTTGCTTTGACACGGCAATATAATCAATGGTCTCTTTTGGATCAGGAGCAGGATAAGTATACTTTCCCGGATTGGAGAGTATTTGAAAATCCTTTTGCAATTCTTTGATGAAATCGGATTCAGGTTCAGCATTCATATCCCCGGCTAGAAAAAGAGGCTTTTTATAGGAAGCAATCAATGACTTCACTATTTCCAAAGATTTCATACGGTCTTCTTCCGTTAATGACAGATGAGTACAACAATAGATATAATCCTCAAATTCTGCCAGAATCAAGGTGCGGGCCTCTTCTCTACCAGGTAAAGGGATAGTTTGTAAACGTAGCGGAACTTGCTTTGTCAACAGTCCGATTCCATATTTACCTCCTTCAAACTCTATAGCAGGTGCAAAACAAGCATGCATTTGTGTACGTTCAGCTATCTCACCCAGCACATATTTCTGTCCGCTCCGACGGGTCATACTGTCTACCTCTTGTATAGCCACAACATCAGGAGAAGCATTATTTATCACATTGGCTACCCGTTGAAAATTGCAAATATCATCCATGCCGTTCGCATTTTTAATATTATAAGACATCAGTCTCAATGTATGTTGAGCCTGTACCGGAAAAATAAACAGGATGACGGAAATGAGTAAAAAGATCTTTTTCATGTTCTTCATTTTTGGGGGTTATGTTAAGTTCCCCCAAAGGTAAGAAAAAAATAAAAAGCCACAAAGATACGGATTCATACCTTTGCGGCCTCTTATTGTTAAGAATAGCTTTTCTCTAAATGGGGGGGATGAGAATAAAGCTATATTATTTACAAGGTCGATTTATTATCTCATTATTTCTTTTGCCACTTTGCGGTAGTATCCCACATTTGCGGATCTACGCTATTAAAGTGCCAAAAACCGATTTGAGAGATTCCCAGTTCATCAGCTAGTTCAAGTAGCGCTTCCGTACTTCTGGCATCACTTGCATAAAACAGATGCCGATTACCATCAGTACCATCATACAGATACATGTTTACCTTTTCATAACATAACCAGGTAGGAGAAGGCAAAATTCCATTTATACTGTCAGGCACAGATTGGTAAACCTGCCTTCCTTTGATGTCACCAGTTACAGCATAATCATTTGCATAAGCAGGCAGAGCCATCACTAATTTATCATTCGGAATGTGTTTCATCCAGAAAAGCATCGCCTCTTTAGTCCATAGATAATTAGACGTAGGTCCAATGCCCATACAATCATCCCTATGTTTGAGCTCGGGCTTATCTATCCCAGGTGCAAAATACATATCGTAACACATCACTCTAATTAAGTCGCAGGTAGTATTCAAAACTGCCGGATCGTGAAACATCTTAGTTTCGTTATCCTGATACAAAGCCGGATAAAAACTAACGCAATGGCTTAATTTCTTTCCAACAGCATGGAGTTCTTTTGAAGCAAGTTTCAGGAATTCGGTATATGCATCCTGAATATCAGGGCTCAAATGTTCGAGATCAAAATCTATTCCATCATATCCATTTGCATTGCAATCGCTTACATACTTCTCAACAAGTGCCTTTCTTTTCTGTGGCGTATCAATCGTTTCTTCATTCCCACCTACAGCCTGATATACTTCGATATGATTCTGATGACATTCATCAATAAATGATTTCGGAGGATTCCCGAAAACGCTAATGGAACTAATAATCTCTTTCACTGGCTCTATATCCTTAAAAGATCTTCCATCTATATAGACATACCAAGGAGCTACTTTCTTCTCCTGGGTGGTGGAAGAGAGTGTTTCCTGCTTGCAGGAAACACTCGTCATTACCAACATTACACAGCATATAGCTGTTCCAATTATGCTTAAATACCTCATTGAATGTAAAGTAAACTGTTATTCTTCATCATAATTATACTTCTTATATTCTATATAGTCATATTTGACTGTATATGTCTTTGCAGTAGGCTTATCTCCTTGCCAGCCACCTCCATCAGCAAAGGTCATCATTGAGAATCCAAATTTAAACTGTGCCGGAGTATACCAGGTAGTAAATGTTTTCGCCACTTCACCATCTATAATCCATGCCGCCCAATATGCACCATCTGCATTAAGTCTAAGGTCAATAGTCAAAGTGTGTTTACCCGGATCAATAGGTACACCGTAAACTCCCATAGCCTCTGTATAACAACGTACCAGCATCTGGCCTGGAACAGGAGGAACCGTACAAGCCGCACGATCATTTTCAGTACCCGAGAAAACAAACATAGAGAATGACCTTTCTTCAGCGTTAGTTGCAGCGATATTACCACCTGCCAACCATTTTTCACCTACCCCTACCAAAGGAACATCTATTTCCCATGTATATTTTCCAGCTCCCACTTCCGGACTATAAACGAAGTTATTCCCGTTAGATAGATTCAAACTTCCATCTGCAATCGTTCCTCCATTGTTAGTCCATCCAACAGGAACAAAACCAGCTTCCTCAAAGTCCCACTTCACTGTTGTACCCTCTGGTTCGGGAGGAAGCTGACCTTCGATAATCGGCTTCATTGAATAATCATAAGGAACATATTCAAGATAATCAAATAAGGCATAATTTTCTTGAGTTGCCGCATGATCGCCCATACCATAAAGATTCTCGACACTAGATATAGCACGGAAATAAGCTTCTTCACCATAATCTAATTGTGCCCTCTTTAAAACTTTACCATCAACCGACCACTCCGCCAGATATTTCTTATTTTCTAACTTCAAATCCAATACAAACGTATGCCAAGCATCCCCCTTAATAGGCGTGAATTCAGAGAAAAAAGGATTAGCCTGACTAGTCACAAGGCACAGCATATCATCTGGTCCGGCACTATGTGCTGCACGGTCTGCAGCTGTACCGGAACAAATTTCAAAATCCAATTCATGCCCATCGTCAAAATATAAAAATGCTCCAATACTGGCCCGGTCATTCATTCCGAATTTAGGGACATATATCCTCCATTCATAACGACCTGATCCGAATTGCGTTGTTGTCTGCACCTTGAAACGGTCCCCATTAGTACCTTCATACTCTTCACCTGCCCGGGTATAGATTCTTAACGCTTTTCCATCTTCACATTCGTCATTATCTACGATAGTGATCGGATTGATCCCTGCCACAAGCCCCGTCTTTTGCAATCCAGTAAAGTCACCGTAATTATAAATGGTTCCTTTATAGCCATCCTGAATAACTGTGATGGTTCGAAGTTCAGCACCTTTCGCCGCTATAGTCAAGGTTGCACTGCGTTTTGGGCCGTTATTCTTATCAGCAGAAATTGTTAGCGTACCATTACCAGTTCCTTCCAAAGGAGAAACTGTAAGCCAATCACCACCTGCCTGATCCACTGCAACTTCCCAAGCTGCTTCTGACGTAATATCTACAGTCTGAACTTCAGTAGAGGAGACTCCGAATGTTAAAGCATTTGTGGAGATTCCGCATGCAACAATCTCTGTTTTCTCTTTGAAGCTATCACCGCATGATACTAAAGAGGCATTACATAATACACCTATTGCTAAATATAAATATCTTAGTTTCATAATGATTGTTTTTATTGTTTCATTCAGTTCTTCAAATTCGGATTAATAGACGAATCTACAAAAGGACGGGGAAGATACATTTTACTGTCATTCCACGTACCAGATACGGAAACAGCTTCTTTCCTGAAGACTCCGGGAGCCACTTCAATCTCCGGATTTAATTTTCTGTATTCAAAATGATCTTTAATGCGATTCATGCGAAACATATCCCTTGCTCTAGTGGCAATATTTCCCCAATAATATCCGGCTATTTCCCAGCCATGTTCATTATAGGCAGCTTCTGCCAGATCATCATACGACATGGTTGTCTTATAGATATCCCGGTCTGCAACAACAGATCCATTGGCACGATTGCGTACCTCATTCAATAAGTTGACAGCTTCCGTGATACTGCCTGTTTTTGAACGACCTACGGCTTCGGCATACCAGCAATATACTTCTGCCAAGCGAATAATCTGATGCGTCTTTTCTCCATTCTGATTCATCGAAATTTTCGGATTCGTATAGTCGAATTCTTCTCCAGTAGTCGTTTCTACTTTCTTCATGAAACAGGGAGCAACAACCACACGTGGTGCTTCCGGATTGGGGTCTTCCCACCAATCACGCAACTTCGTCTCATTCTTCAATATAATTTTCGGAAAATAAGATGCATCTTTGCGTGAGCCTTTCGGGAAATCATACCAGAATTTAATTTCTCCGTTCGTATCTCCCCATCCACCGCCACCATAAGCATAGTCTGCCAGGAAATCGGCTAGAGGAGCATTGGTAAGTGCATCTATTCCCAAATTATAGTAAACGCCAAGCAACACTTCAGGATTATTCTTATTATACTCCATCGAATATACTTGCTTGTAATCAGGTAATAGCTTGTAGTAGTAAGTACCTTTCTTCGAAGCATCGATTACTTCTTTTGCCTTTGCAGCGGCCAGTTGATAATATTCTGTTCCTTTGTTCAACGGCCATCCCGCCATTGCCATATACACATAAGCCAATGTTGCTTTTACAGCTCCTTGACTAACAGCAATGTTTACCCCATTCCTTGCATAGGGATCTTTAGTATAATTGGCAGGGACCATTGTTTCTGCCTTTTTCAGGTCAGACACAATCAGTTCGTAAATTTCAGGAACGGTTGCCAATGGCATGTTGTAATTGATTTCATCTTTCACAACCATAGGTACCTCTCCCCAAGCCATTACAAAGTAAAAATAAGAATAGGCACGCCAATAATAAGCTTGTCCAATGGCTGCATCTTTCTCTTCCTGGCTCACCTCCGGAGTTCGTCCGGCATTATCTATAATGAAATTAGCAGCTTTTACCAATCTCCAACGAGCTCCCCACAATTCAGTCACCCAAGTGTTATTGTCCGAAACATTATAAGTATCTACCTCACGCAACCCCTGTTTATTAGCTGCAGGGTGTGTAGAAATATCATCACCCATCACTGATTCGAAACCTGCCCAAATATTTGCATACATATCACTCGCAACTTTGGAATACATTCCATTCAGAGCCAAGTCCAGATCACCTTTTGAATTGAAGAAATTAGTTACCGCCAACTGCCCTTTAGGATCTTCTGTCAGTAAATCTTGGCAAGACACCATCCAAAGTGCTATCAATGCTAGTCCGACAGATTTGAATATTCTATATATTGTTTTCATATCCATGTATAGTTAAAAGATTAAAAGTTAAGTTTCATACCAAAAGTGAATGTTCTTGGAACAGGATAAGATCCCATATCCACACCATTAAAGCCATAATCGGATTCACTGTACACTTCTGGGTCCATACCTGTGTATTTCGTTAATGTAAACAGGTTTTGAGCACTGACCGACAGTTGAATATCGGCTACTTTCGTTATCTTCTTAGGAATATTATACGTAAGGCTTATATTTTTCAGTTTCACAAATGATGCATCTTCAAGCCAGAAATCGGAATCAGGATAGTTTCTATTATCTGAATTTTTATGACTTGCATACACAGCATCTGCTTTATTGGCTACTTTATCCCAACTTTTGTAATAAGCATCAGATAAAGAGATGAAACGATATACACCTGTCATAGATCCCATCGCATAGCGGCTTACATTCAGTCTATCTTGTCCTAATGCAGCATTGATAAAGAGATTGAGCGTCCAATTTTTCCAAGTAAATGTATTATTCCATCCGAAAGTCCAATTAGGCTCGGCCTGCCCTTTAGTAACCAGATCGTCAGCACCCGGATTGGTTGTCAAACTTCCATTAGATTGATGTTTATACAAGTTGGCGCCCTGGTCATTAAAGTTTGCCCATTCATAAAGATAGAAAGAACCAATCGGATACCCTACTTTTTTAATTTGAATGGGACCACCGCCAATACTTGTATAATTCTCCCCAACGATAAAATCACTACCTGCCAGATCGATTATCTTATTCTTTAAATAAGATGCATTCAGCGATGTTTCCCAACCAAATATATCTTTGTCTGTCAAAGGAGTAGCTGTAATGGTGAATTCAACACCAGAGTTTCTAACTTCACCTTGGTTGACCCAGAAAGAGCCACCTCCGTTATACTGAGGAGCAGGTTTGCGAAGCAACAGGTCCTTAGTATCCTTTCGGAACCATTCGGCTGTAAAACTCAAGCGACCGTCTAAAACACTGGCGTCCAAACCTATGTTATACTGATAGGTGCTTTCCCAAGTTACATCCGGTGTAGCGAGATTTCCAGTCCAATAACCGGTATGGATTGCATCGCTACCATAACCGTCATAATTTGTAGGAGCCAACATACCCAATGTTGTGTAAGCACCGATACTTTGATTACCAACAACACCAAAACTGGCTCTTAGTTTCAATTGCTGGACAATGTTTTGTTTGCTCATAAAGTTTTCTTTAGCAACATCCCAAGCAACAGCTGCTGACGGAAAATATCCCCATTTATTCTTCTTCTGAAACTTAGATGAACCATCGGCACGGAAAGTACCTGTCAGCATATACTTTCCTTTGTAATTGTACATAATTCGACCAAGCCCGGATACAATAGCTTCTGCGGAATAGCCATTCTCTCCATCGCGTGTCTTTGCATTTTTTGCATTCCAATAACCAACAAACTCATTGGCTAAATCACTTCCGGTCAATTTTAGATTTCTGCCTTCGGCACCACTTGCTTCAAATACAGCTGTTGCAGTCAGATGATGATCGCCGAAACTTGTGTTATAAGTCACATTATTGGTATTCTGCCAGAATAGATTCATCCTGCTCGCATTTTCCATACCACTAATTTGTCCGGGTTTTGCTAACGACGAGGTGAAAGAATAACTCGGAACATGAGAGTAATTAGCAGCCCCCTGTACAGACAATGTCAACCCTTTCATTATTTTGAAAGTCAAATCCATATTAGTATTCAAAGCATACACATATGAGTCACCATAATTTGCGACACGTGCACCATAAGGGTTTCCATTTACTGAATTATAAGGGTCCATATTATAAACGCCCGTTACCGGATCTTTCATTTCCATCGTAGGAGAATAGTTCAGGAAGTTCATAATGTCAATACCCCCATTATGACTGTGAGTACGTGAAGCATTAATTTTGGTAGAAAGTGTCAACCACTTGGTGAGTTCATTATCCAAATTTATCCGTAACTGTGCACGTTGATACTTGGTCGTGATGGTCATGGCTGTCATATTCAGTACATTGGCTGAAATAAGATACTTATTTTTAGCCGTTCCACCCGAAATACCTAATTTATAGTCCTGACTAATACCGGTCTGCAACATCAAATTCTGCCAGTCAATGCCTTTGGAACCATTTTTATAAGCTTCCATCTCATCATCTGCAAACGAAATACCATTATATTCCTTTAATGCTGTCGCATATTCATAAGCATTCAGTAAGTCATATTTTTTAAGGATGTTCGATACGCCTATAGCCACATCTGCATAAATCTGCACTTTACCTTCCACCCCTTTTTTAGTAGTTACCAACACCACACCATTAGCGCCGCGTGAGCCATAAATAGCTGTTGCCGAAGCATCTTTCAGAACTTCAATAGATTGAATGTCAGCTGGATTTACATCTAGTCCACCAGACATAATGCCATCGATGACATACAAGGGGTCATTGCTGGTATTAAGAGAAGTAGTACCACGAACACGAACTTTAACTGTACCACCAGGTAAACCATTTACGCTCGTCACTGCCACACCTGCAGTACGTCCTTGCAGAATATCTTCCACCCGCTTTACCGGCTGATCCTTAAATTGTTTGGAAGAAACAGAAGCCACAGCACCTGTTATATCTGATTTTTTCACTACACCATAGCCGATGACCACTACCTCACTCAATTGGTTCTGATCTTCCTGCATTGTAATCTTCAAACTGGTATTCGTTCCCAGTTTAACCTCTTTAGTCACGTATCCGATATAAGAGAATGATAGTGTAGAGCCAACAGGAGCACTAATCGAGAACTTTCCGGAAATATCCGTTACGGTACCAGTTTGTGCATCTTTAAGAGTTACGTTGACACCGATGATAGGTTCATTGCTGTCGGCATCCATAACAGTACCCGAATACTGCTTTGCAACCTGTGCATAAGTAGATGTAACTGCTGCAAAAAGAAATAGTAGCAAGCAGCCAAGCGTTTTTCTTAGATTATCCATATACTTTTCATTTAGTTAGAATATAATGATATTAGATTTTTAGGAATTTTAGATACAAGTCAAGGTATTTAAAATGTTCCCAACATTACTCCGCCTCTTCATTCTACAGTTTTAGGATGTATCCATAGTAAATAGTCTTTTTTTTAAGGTTTAATACGTTTCGTATTTAGTGTTAACTGTGCAAATATAGGCGCAAAGCATGGAAATAGAGATCAAATAACATCCATAATTAGTCCGCTACTGTTCAAAAGGATCATTCTGAATATCCTTTCTAGCTATCTAATGAGCTTTGTGGACAAAAGAAGATGAAATCTATTGTACAGTTTCATAACTTCTTTTATATTTGCTCTATCAAAAGAACATAACTATGTCAAAAGCACACGTACTAAAGAGGTATTCTTTTCTAATCTGGATATTATTCTTTGTTCTTTCTACCAAGGCTGAACAACAAGACTACTACTTCAGACAAATTTCTTTGGAACAGGGATTGTCACAATCAAGAGTGCAGTGCATTTACAGAGATCATCAAGGAGTCATATGGATAGGTACCAAATGGGGATTAAATAGTTATGACCAATCTGAACTGAAAAGTTATTTTCATGACCGGGAGCAGCCCAACTCATTGCCCGACAATTTCATTCGTTTTATTACAGAGGATCGTTTAGGCGATTTATACGTTTCTACCAATAAAGGAATTGCCATCTACAATAAAGCAGAAAATCAGTTTCAG
Source organism: Bacteroides sp. (assembly GCA_019412865.1). Lineage (GTDB taxonomy): Bacteria > Bacteroidota > Bacteroidia > Bacteroidales > Bacteroidaceae > Bacteroides. The sequence goes on from DXOJ01000663.1 coordinate 16,938, forward strand.
CCATTGAAATATAACGGGAAGCCATTTAACGCTTGGTCTTATCTTCAAATAGGTGACAATTTCCTGTTTGGAGGAGAAGAAACTTTATACCAATACAATCTGACGGATAAAAGTATTACGACGATCTTCCCCGACATCGATGGAGACAAGTTAAAATGTATCAATCGCATCTTTCAGTGGAGTCCCGATATGCTGATAACCAGCAGTAAAAAAGACGGGCTTTGGATGTACGACTTGACAAAAAAGAAAATGTATCGATGTCCATTTGTAAAAGAGCGCGAGATAAACACCATATTTGTTGACTCTCAAAACCGGCTTTGGGTATCATTCTATGGCAAAGGAATAGCCTGTTACTCGAAAGAGGGGAAAAGGCTTTTCAGTTTATCCACCAAAAACTCCGGGCTCAACAACGATATCATTTTTGATTTTCTTGAAAAAGACAACCAACTTTGGATAGCTACTGACGGAGGAGGTATCAACATACTTGACTTCCAGACTATGAAGTTTTCTTATCTTAAACATATTTCCGATGATGAACAATCCTTGCCAAATAACTCTATCTACCGGCTTTATAAAGATCAGATGGACAATATATGGATAGGCAGTATACACGGAGGATTATTCGCCATCAAAAAAGTGTTCATCAAAACCTATAAAGATGTTCCACTGAACAATCCCAATGGAGTTAGCGAACGTACCGTGGTTAGCATCTTTGAAGATAAGGATACATTGCTCTGGATTGGAACAGACGGAGGAGGTATCAACTCATTTGACCAAAAAACGAATACATTTCATCATTACCCTACTACATACGGGGAGAAAGTTACCTCTATCACAGATTTTTCTGAAAATGAGCTCTTATTATCATGTTTTAATAAAGGGGTATTTACCTTTAATAAGAGAACCGCACAGATGCAACCTTTTCCCATTATCAATGACTCTATTTCGAAAAGAGAATTTTCATCCGGTGATTTGGTAAATCTATATGCTACAAAAGATAATATTTACATATTAGGAGCAAAAGTCTATATCTACAACAAGCATACCCGGCAAACATCTATTCTCTACGCACCCCAAATAGACATTCAACGCCAAATAGCTATGCAGGCAATTTATTCCGACGATACGCATCTGTATCTAATGGGAACCAATAACCTGTTTAAACTAAACTTCAAAACTAACGAACTATCTTCATTAGTCAATATGAAAGAGGGAGATGATTTCACATCGGCCTGCCGGGATGATAAAGGTAACTTCTGGATAGGAAGTAATTTCGGACTGCTCTTCTATAATAAACAGACTGGAAAAACAGAAAAAATACATACCAACTTGTTCAACAGTGTATCCAGCCTTGCCTATGATAAAAAAGGAAAAGTCTGGATAGGAGCGCAGAACATGTTCTTTGCGTATATTATCAACGAAAAACGTTTTGTTATCCTGGACGAATCCGATGGAGTTCCTTCCAACGAATTGATATTTACCCCTATTCCTGCTCTTCGTACTCCCAATCTGTATATGGGAGGTACTATGGGACTGGTACGCATTAATACGGATATTATTTTCGAAAGTAATTCGTCTCCTATTCTCAAGCTACTTGAAGTAAAACTGAATGGTAAATCAACTCTGAAACAGGTTAATAATAACTGTATTTCGATTCCCTGGAATCATTCATCGTTCAACATTAAAGTGATTGCTGACGAAAAGAACTCCTTCCGAAAACACCTTTTCCGGTATGTCATCACAGGAAAAGACAAAATGGTGATCGAGAGTTATCTCCAGACACTCGAATTGGGTACATTAGCATCAGGAGAATATACCATCAGCGTATCCTGCGACACCTCCAACGGTGAATGGAGCCAGCCGATAGAGATCTTAACTATTATAGTCTCACCTCCTTGGTGGAAATCTATCTGGTTTATTATACTATGCATTTTCTTTGCATTTCTAGTGGCAGGAGTGGTCTTCTTTAGTTTGATAAGAAAAAAAGAAAATCGGCTGAAGCGTGAGATGCGGGAACACGAGAAAAAGATATATGAAGAGAAAATACGCTTCTTAATCAATATCAGCCATGAGCTACGTACCCCTTTGACACTCATCTATGCTTCCCTGAAACGCATTCTAAATAAAGAGGTGAAGCAAGACGAGCTACCGGAATATCTACAGGGGGCATTCAAACAGGCGAATCAGATGAAAGATATTATTAACATTGTGCTTGATGCACGCAAAATGGAGGTAGGACAAGAAGTGCTACACATCTCTTCGCATCCTTTACACAAGTGGATACAGGAAGTGGCAGAAACATTTCAAACTGCATCTAAAGCCAAAGAAATTGAAATTACATACGACTTTGACGACAGTATACAATCTATCGCGTATGATGACACAAAATGCAAAGTTGTTCTTTCCAATCTGATTATGAATGCTTTGAAATATAGTCCTAATCAGACTCGTATTGTTATAAAAACCATCCGTACAAATGAAAGTATACAAGTACACGTACAAGACCAGGGAATCGGATTGGATAATGTAGATATAAAGAAGCTCTTTACCCGTTTCTACCAAGGCAAACATAATGAGGGAGGAAGTGGTATCGGTTTATCTTATGCTAAAATGTTGATTGACTTACATGGAGGCAGGATGGGTGCTTTCAATAATAAAGACAGAGGGGCCACATTCTTTTATGAAATACCGGCTAATCTACAAGAACAAGAAGTATCATGTCCTCAACATTCCTACCTCAACGAACTTTTAAGTTCTCCGGAGGAAGAAGAGAAAATAGAATCCGGTTCTTTCTCTCTACAAGGATATTCACTGTTGATTGTAGAAGATAAACAGGACTTAAGAGAATTCTTAAAAAATGCTCTTAAGGATAAGTTCAAGAAGATCTATCAGGCAGAAAATGGATTGGTAGCGTTGGAAGTTATTAAGCAACAGCAACCGGACATTATAGTAAGTGATGTAATGATGCCACAAATGAATGGCTATCAGCTATGCAAGGAAATTAAAGAGAATCTGAATATTAGCCATATCCCTGTCATCCTGCTTACCGCCAGAGCCGATTCTGAAAGCCAGATGTTAGGATACAAATTAGGAGCTGATGCCTATTTACCCAAACCATTTGAAATGGAAATGCTCCTTAGCGTGATCCAAAACCAGATGAGAAATCGTGAATATATTAAATCCAGATACAGGGGCAATCAATTCATTCTGTCTCCGCAAGAGGCTACTTTCAGCAATGCGGATGAACAATTTATGATTAAATTGAATGAAATGATCGATCAGAATCTGTCTCAACCAGATTTGGATGTGAAATTCCTGACTACTCAAATGGCAATGAGCCGGACATCCTTATATAATAAGATCAAGGAACTGACCGGCATGGGAGCAAACGATTATATCAATCGTAGAAGAATCGACAAAGCAATCATTCTTTTAACTCAGTCTGACATGAGCATTACTGAAATATCAGAGCAGGTAGGTTTCACTTATCAACGATATTTCAGTACGTTATTTAAAGAAATGAAAGGAATGACTCCTTCTCAATTCAGAGCACAACACGGTTGCACCCAACAACAATCAGAATAGATTCAGCACTTTAGTTTATCATTTATATAGAAATTATACTTCCCGGAACAGAGCGATTAAGATTTCCAGTGCAGATTTGAACGTTTCATGATTTGAAATGACTAAAATCTGATGAGTAGAATAAAGCATTCGACTACTTTTGCAGCAAGCAATTGATAGAAAACGAATACACTTAAATTCAATTATTATGAGAAACTACTATTTAACTCTGTTGCTAATATGCATTTACGGCATTTGCTTTGCACAGCAACAGACCAATGACATCAGTACTAAAAATCCGCCAAACAAAGAATGGAACTTCAACAATCTGGATGGATGGAAATACGGACATCAGGATAACAACCCGGATAATCAATGCATATTAGAGAATGGTTACTTACGGATCTTTACACGGGCTAACTCGGTGGATCGGAAAAAGGTTCACACTGTAGAACGGATTTATACAACAGGAAGATATACCTGGCGTACTCATATCCCGCAAATGGGAATAGGAGATCAATGTAGCGTGGGTTCGTGGATATACCATGACGACCAACATGAATTGGATTTTGAAGTCGGATATGGTAAAGATACAGTTCGCAAGGAGTTAAATGCAGCTCCGGACGAAATGATTGCTTATATGACATCGCAGGCATATCCTTTTTCTTCCGTTCCTGTAGTAATCAAGACCGGATGGCATCTGTTCGAGATTGATCTGACATTAAAAAACGGGAACTATTACATCACCTGGTTAATAGACAACGAGCCCAAACATGAACTCCAACTGGAATTTGGGAAAGACATTGCATTCCATATTTTTTGCAGTGTAGAGAATCTTAAATTTATTGGAGAACAACCGGCACAGCAGGAAAATTCCGGATTGTTTGATTTCGTCAGATATACATATCATGACTAAATATCAAATAGCCCTCGCTACAAATCTGTAACGAGGGTATTTTTTAGAGGAGTCATTCCTCCTCTTGCTAATGTTATGTTTATGTGCTTTTTATATCTGAATATGTCAATCAGATAATCCCCCTCACTCGGTCATCGAATGCAGAAAGTGCAGCTTTCGCTCCTTCGCCCATAGAGATAATGATTTGCTTATAAGGAACCGTAGAAACATCTCCGGCTGCATAGATACCCGTCACATTCGTACGGCAATGTGCATCAATCATGATTTCGCCCGGTCGGTTGGTTTCCACTATGTCGCGGAATACACTGCTATTCGCAGAAAGCCCGATCTGTACAAATACACCATCCAACTCAACCAAACGTTCTTCTTCCGTTTTACGATCTTTGATGCGCAGGGCAGTCAGTTTATCACCATTTCCTATCACTTCCGTGGTCTGTGAACTTACAAACACTTCCACGTTCGGCAATGATTTAAGTCGATCTTGAAGTACACTGTCCGCTTTCAGCTCATCCATAAATTCAAAAACAGTCACTTTGGAGCAGATACCAGCCAAGTCAATGGCTGCCTCAATGCCGGAATTTCCTCCACCTACTACTGCTACATGCTTTCCCTTATAAAACGGCCCATCACAATGAGGGCAGAAAGCAATACCACGACCTATATATTCGGCTTCTCCCGGAACATTCAGTTTACGCCAGCTTGCACCAGTTGCAATAATCAGTGCCGGAGCCAGGAATTTCTCCCCAACAGAGGTAGTGATCTGCTTTTGTTTTCCAACCACTTCTACTTTCTCTATTTTACGATGTTCCAATAAATCTACCGGATAACGCAGTAAATGAGTTTTCAAATTATTAGCAAGTTCATTTCCCGTGGTTTCTGGGACAGAAATCAGATTCTCAATGCCGACAGTTTCCTTTACTTGCCCTCCGATGCGTTCGGCTACAATAGCCACACGCAGCCCCTTACGAGCTGAATAAATAGCGGACGATACTCCGGCAGGACCTCCACCAGCTACAATCACATCATACTCTTTCACCTCATTCATCGCTTTGGTATCGTCAATACCATATTGTTCCTCCAGCTTGGCGAGCAGCTCACTGAATTCGCCACGACCTACATGAAGCAGCTTTCCATCGGCAAATACAGAAGGTACTCCCTGTATCTTCAATGCATCTACTTCATCCTGATAAAGTGCGCCGTCTACCATTTCGTGAGTAATGGCAGGATTCAGCGTTGTCATTGCATTGAGAGCCTGTACCACGTCAGGACAATTCGTGCAAGTCAGTGAGACGTAAGTAACTAAGTGTATAGGACCTTTCAGTGCTTTCACACGGTTACAAACAGCCTCATCGGGAAAGTTCTTCCCTTTACCATCCAGATTGAGGATAGCAAGCAGCAAAGAAGTAAATTCGTGTCCGTTCGGAATACCGCGGAAAGTAATTCCTGTGGCGTTACCATTCTTTAATAAAGTAAATTTCAGCCCGTTTCCTTCATTCACCGAATAAGTGATATGATCGGAACAGTCTGCCACATCTCCCAAAAGTTCCAGCAGTTCAGCACGATTCTCATGACTGGACGATACGGATATATCAAAAGCGAAATTTGCCTCCAGTCCGGCAAAGATACCCTTCAGTTGTTCTTTTAATGCAGATTCTAACATACTTTTTCTCCTTTATTGTTTCTTCTCTCGCTTATTCTTTTCTCTCTCTTTTTTCTCTTCATTACTTGTACTCTCTCTCCACTGCTTAAAAAAGGCCGGCAGCGTTTCCCGTTACCGGCCTTTCGTCATCACCATTATCAAGATCTATCAAATCTTACCTACCAGGTCAATGCTTGGTTTCAGGGTAGACTCACCCTTCTTCCATTTAGCCGGGCAAACTTCTCCGTCATGGCTGGCTACAAACTGTGCAGCTTCCACTTTACGAAGCAATTCACTTGCATCACGGCCAATATTGTTATCATTCAGTTCCACCACTTTAATCTTTCCTTCCGGATTGACAACAAATGTACCGCGATAAGCCATACCTTCTTCTTCGATATATACACCCAGTGCACGGCTCAAAGCGCCAGTCGGGTCTGCCAACATCGGGTATTGAATCTTGCGAATGCTTTCAGAAGCATCATGCCAAGCTTTGTGCACGAAATGAGAGTCAGTACTTACCGAATAGATCTCTACACCCATCGCCTTGAACTGATCGTACTTTTCAGCCATATCCACCAATTCAGTAGGACATACGAAAGTAAAGTCAGCAGGATAGAAGAAAAGAATCGCCCATTTACCTTTCAGGTCATTGTTGGTTACAGTCTTGAAAGCTCCGTTGTGAAAAGCCTGAACGCTGAATTCAGGAAGTTGAGAATTTAAAATTGGTTCCATAATCTTTATTGCTTTTATTGTTATTAATTGATTTGACTTATAACATCAGAAACAATGTTTTGTTTTTTGTTTCTGATGCAAAGATAAAGGCAGAACCCCCGCCTTTGCAAAAAAAGCCCAATCGAATATTTCTATGCGGTGATAGATGAAATTAATAAAAGCATTTTATACCTTTGCATGCATAAACAAAAAAACTGGAAAATATATACGATTATGGAACATCCTCTTGACCAATTCTTATATTGCCCTAAATGTGGTTCCTCTCATTTTGAGATTAACAACGAGAAATCTAAAAAATGTGCAGATTGCGGCTTTGTCTATTATTTCAATCCTTCTGCCGCCACAGTAGCACTCATCTTGAATGAGAAAAATGAACTGTTTGTCTGCCGGCGTGCTAAAGAGCCGGCAAAGGGAACTCTCGACCTTCCCGGCGGATTCATCGATATGAACGAGACAGGCGAAGAAGGTGTTGCCCGCGAAGTACTGGAAGAAACAGGGCTGAAAGTAAAAAAAGCCGTTTACCAGTTCACACTTCCCAATATTTATGTTTATTCAGGTTTCCCTGTACATACTCTCGATATGTTTTTCCTCTGCACTGTAGAAGACATGAGCCATTTCTCCGCCATGGATGATGTAGCAGATTCTTTCTTCCTACCTCTCTCCGAGATTCATCCGGAAGATTTTGGGTTGGATTCTATCCGTCGCGGACTTAGCTTGTTTCTAGCTCAATGCCGCTAAGATAATCTCATCAGCCTGATAGATTGAGAGTATTTCATCTATAGTTATGTCCCATTTTTAAGATATTCCTCCAAAGCATCAGATAAAAAAATAATGATCTGGAGAATAAAATGCATAAAAACATGCAACAGTATGCAAAATCACAGGCTAATACCGTATAAACTCAAGTCGAATATGCATCTTTTTCTATCAATAAAAGATTCGTTGGTTTAAAACCAAGGAGTTCTTCCTCACCGAGGAACGCCTCCTTTCTCACCGACGAAGCTGCCTTTGCTCGGTGAGGAAGACAAATCAGGGAAAATTAAGACAGTTTTTCTTCTATTTTATCACAAATATCGTAAAGGCAACAAACAACAAAATGCTATTTTCTAGCCACATTTCAGCTTACATAACAAGTGAAAAAGAAGAAAAGCATTACAA
>DXOJ01000664.1 GCA_019412865.1 Bacteroides sp.
CAGCCCGGTAGAGTACGCGTCTGGGGGGCGTGTGGTCGCAAGTTCGAATCTTGTTGCCCCGACTGGTAAAAGAGGTTAGAAGCCGAATGGGTTCTAACCTCTCTTTATTTTATAAAACAATGAAAGAAGATCCTAGACATATTCGTATCAGTGAGTACAATTATCCTCTTCCGGATGAACGTATTGCTAAATTCCCGTTGCCTACCCGCGACCAGTCCAAACTCCTAATATATCGCCGTGGAGAAGTCAGTGAAGACATATTCACCTCCTTACCGGAGTATCTTCCACAAGGTAGTCTAATGATATTCAATAATACGAAAGTCATTCAGGCACGTCTTCATTTCCGGAAAGAAACAGGGGCACTGATTGAAGTATTCTGCCTTGAACCGATTCAGCCAAATGATTATGCATTGAACTTCCAACAGACAGAACATGCCGCTTGGCTTTGTATGATCGGCAACCTGAAAAAATGGAAAGACGGAGAGTTAAAGCGCGAAATGACCGTCAAAGGATTTCCGATCACATTGACTGCCGTCAGAGGAGAATGTAAAGGAACCAGTCATTGGGTAGATTTCTCATGGAATAATCCGGAAGTGACATTTGCCGATATTCTTGAAGTATTCGGAGAACTTCCTATTCCTCCTTACTTAAACCGGGATACGGAAGAAAGTGATAAGGAAACTTATCAGACCGTTTACTCTAAGATTAAAGGTTCGGTAGCTGCACCTACGGCCGGTTTACATTTCACTCCGCGAGTATTAGATGCACTGCAAGAAAAAGGTATCGATCTTGAAGAGTTAACATTACATGTAGGAGCCGGAACATTCAAACCTGTAAAAAGTGAAGAGATCGAAGGTCATGAGATGCACACAGAATATATATCGGTCAACCGGAGCACGATTAAGAAACTAATCGATCATGATGGCTGTGCCATTGCTGTAGGAACCACCTCTGTACGCACTCTCGAAAGCTTGTATCACATTGGAGTTATTTTAGCAGATCATCCGGATGCTACGGAAGAAGAACTGCACGTCAAACAGTGGCAGCCCTATGAGAAATACGATCAAATTCCTCCGGTAGTTGCTCTCCAAAAGATATTGGGTTATCTCGATAGAAATGGGCTCGAAGCTCTCCATACCAGCACACAAATTATCATAGCTCCTGGATATCAGTACAAGATAGTAAAAGCGATGGTTACTAACTTTCATCAGCCACAAAGTACCCTATTATTATTAGTTTCAGCTTTTGTTAAAGGAAACTGGCGTGCGATTTATGATTATGCTTTAGCACATGATTTCCGATTCTTAAGTTATGGAGATTCTTCCTTATTAATGCCATAAATATTCTGCATCCAAAGGAATTCAGTTCACCAAATAAAAAAGTACCATGCTAAGCGATAATAACCAAGAAATGTTCCCCGTCGTAGATGAGCAGGGGAATATCACCGGAGCGGCCACTCGTGGAGAATGTCATAGTGGCAGCAAACTACTTCACCCGGTAGTCCATCTTCATATTTTCAATACCCGTGGAGAGTTGTATCTGCAAAAACGTCCAGAATGGAAAGACATCCAACCGGGGAAATGGGATACAGCCGTAGGCGGACATATCGACTTGGGCGAAAGCGTAGAAATCGCTCTAAAGAGAGAAGTCCGTGAAGAATTAGGCATCACGGACTTTATTCCTGAACTACTTACTAATTATGTTTTCGAGTCCGAACGTGAAAAAGAACTTGTCTTTGTTCACAAGACTGTTTACGATGGAGAAATCCATCCCAGTGAAGAACTGGATGGAGGACGATTCTGGACCATTGAAGAAATAAAAGAAAACTTAGGAAAGGGGATCTTCGCTCCCAATTTCGAAAGCGAATTGCAGAAAGTCTCTCTTATTCCTTCTCTATCCAAGTAACGATCTTTTCAGAGAACGGACTTTCTTTGGGAGAGGCAAAGCCCACCCAGTTTCCGTTCTCATCAATCATGAATTTCTGGAAATTCCACTGAACCGACGCATCTTCTTTACC
>DXOJ01000665.1 GCA_019412865.1 Bacteroides sp.
GTTATGCCCTATTTTTGATAGAAATCTGGTATCATAAATCAGTAAACTAATATGTTTGGTAGGTGCTTAATATATTGATAATCTGCATAATAACTACAACAAAAAAATATTTCCAAAGGAAAGCAAACATCATATATATTGTTAGTAATCAACATATTATAGTTGTATTTAGTTCTGCAAAGACTTTGCAGATTTCGTACATCGGAATGCAAACACAAGAAGTGGTGATCAAACCAACTTTAAAAGTTGTGCTAAAGTCTGATTCCCAAAATCTAGATGAGGTTGTAGTGACAGCTATGGGGATTAAGCGATCGGAAAAATCCCTAGGTTATGCCGTATCTAGTGTGAAGGGAGATGAAATAACTAAAGCACGTGAAAGTAATGTACTTAACTCATTGTCTGGTAAGATTGCGGGACTGCAAATAGCCCAATCATCTGGTACGGTAGGTGGTAGTTCAAGTATACAGATTCGTGGTGCCTCTTCTATTGGTTCCGTTTCTTCTCCTTTATTTATTATTGACGGGCTTCCAATTGACAATGGTTCTTATAATCCTGACAGAACTAATGGTATAGTCGATGTTGGTAACCGTGCAGGGGATATCAATTCAGACGATATTGAATCTATCAATGTATTGAAAGGAGCAGCTGCAACAGCATTGTATGGAGCGCGTGCAAAGGATGGTGCTATTGTTATTACTACAAAGAAGGGAAAAAAGAACTCTCCGGTATTTGTAACAGTAAACTCTTCTACACGATTTGAAAATGTACTGAAGTTACCTGATTTTCAAAATGAATATGCACAAGGTAGTTATGGCGTATATAATGTGAAAATGTTGAATGGTTGGGGACCGAAGATTTCATCGGTACAAGATCAACAGTTTACAGATTACAAAGGTGACAAAGTGACTTTGAAAGCAAATCCTGATAATGTAAAGGATTTCTATGAAACTGGAATGAGTTATATTAATAATGTATCAGTTGCGGGTGGTGGTGAAAAGGCCGACTTCCGCTTGAGCTTTACTTCTACTAATCAGACTGGTGTTGTACCTGGATCTGACTATAATAAATACGCTTTTTCTGTCAATGCGGGTATGAATTTTACTAAGAACTTCACAGGTCGTATTTCTGCTCAATATATACGTTCCGACTCTGAAGGTCGTCCAGCGCAAGGTGCAAATGATAGTAACCTACTGATTCCATTGATTAATGGATTGCCGAGAACTATTGATATACATGATATTCAAAAGAATTGGGTGGATGAGAATGGAAAGCAAATCACATTAGATCCGGAAGGTAAAAGTAATAATCCATATTGGATTATTAATAAGAATAAGTTTACCAATAATTTAGATCGTATGATTGGTAATATTACATTGACTTATAAACCGATTGAAGGATTGACTATCACCAATAATGCCGGAACAGATTTTTACACAGAAGGAAGGCGTAAGGTATATGCAAAAGGTACTGTAGGAGCCTTGAACGGAAAGTTCCAGACTTGGAATTTGTATAAAAGAATTATAAATAATGACTTAATGGTTTCTTACGAGAAGACTTTTGCAAATGACTATCATTTTAAGGTAATGATGGGGCATAATCTCTATCAGGAGGAATGGAAGAATGAAAATGTGCAGGCGCAGAATCTGGTTGTTGATGGGCTATACACATATACTAATGCGAAGTCTACTACTCCGGTAAATTATTATGAAAAGAAACGTCTTGTTGGTTTATATGGAGATATTAGTTTGGGATACAAAGATATGCTTTTCGTAAATGTAACAGGACGTAATGACTGGTCGTCTACTCTACCGATCAATAATCGTTCCTATTTCTATCCTTCCATAAGTGGTAGTTTTATTTTTACGGAGTTGATGGAAAACAAAGATATTCTGAATTTTGGTAAGGTTCGTTTGAGTTATGCTAATGTGGGTAGTGATGAAGATCCGTACAATTTGGCATTTAAATATACTCCCGCTAGTACTTACTTTTTGCAATATCTGGGTAATGTTAACACTTTCCCCCATATGGGATTAGTTGGCTTTACGGGACCTCGTGTCTTACCAAATGAGAATTTGAAGCCGCAAAATCAAAGTTCTTTTGAAGTTGGAGATGATTTGCGTTTCTTCGGTGGAAAAATTAGGTTAGATATGACTTATTATAGCAATATCACAAAGAATCAGATTGTAAGTATTGATGTCCCATTGTCAACAGGCTACTTTGCCAATAATATTAATGCCGGGAAGATTGCCAATAAAGGTGTTGAAGTAACTTTGGGGTTGACTCCTGTGGAAACACGTGATTTTAAATGGGACCTGGATGCAACATTTGCTTCAAATAAGCAGACAGTGGAGGAGTTAGCTGAAGGACTTGATGAATATACGTTAACGAGTGGACTGAGCGGTTTACAAATTAAGGCTGCTAAAGGAGATTCGTTTGGCTTGTATGGCACGGGTTGGAAACGTGATGACCAAGGAAATTATGTGATTAATTCTAAAACAGGTTTGAGAGAAACTGTTAATAACGTGCGTTTAGGAGATGTATATCCTGATTTTACGATGGGAATCAACAATACATTTACTTATAAGGGAGTTACCTTGAGTTTCTTGATTGATATCCGTCATGGAGGTTCTTTGTATTCAGAGACTGTAGCTAATTTAAGAAGTAGCGGTTTGGCTGCTGAAACAATAGCTCACCGTGAAGATGCTTCCTTTATTGAGCCGGGTGTAATCCTTCAGGATGATGGAACATATAGACCTAATGATGTTCCTGTGAAAAGTATGCAGGATTATTGGCAGCATATATCCAATTCTAGTAATAATGAAGGGAATATCTATAATGCATCATTTGTAAAACTCAGAGAGGTACAGTTGTCTTATAGCTTCCCACGCAAATGGTTCAAGAGCTTTTTTGTTAAATCATTGGATTTAGGTTTTGAGGCACGTAACTTATGGATTATTAAAGATCATGTGCCACATATTGATCCGGAAGCTAACTTCTTCGGTCCTTCTCAGATTGGGGGTGGTGTAGAGTTTAACAGCATACCTTCTACCAGAAGTTTTGGATTTAATGTCAGATTAACATTGTAAGATTTAAACGAATATGATAATGAAAAAGAAAATATTAACATACGCATTGAGCGCTTTGGCATGTTTAACTTCATGTAGCGATTGGCTCGATATTAACCATGATCCCAATACTGCCGAGAAAGTTGATCCCGGGTATTTGTTTAACTATGTAGCTGTAAACTGGGCTGGAACACGCACTGGTGGTGACTTTTATATTCCTTTATCTATGAGTTCGCAGTGTCAAGTTGATGGTGGACTTGATTACGGTGGCTGGGATGAATCTGTATATACTATTTCTCCTTATAGTACAGGGAATGTCTGGAAACATTATTATTCTGTAGGTGGCAATAATTTGATGTTAGCTATTAAAAATGCAGAAGAGTCAGAACCGGTGAATCACAATGCTATTGCGCAGTGTAAGATTCTTTTGGCTGAGCATATGTATGAGGCAACGATGTTGTGGGGAGATATTCCTTTCACAGAATCCTGGAACGGAACAATTAAATATCCGAAATTTGATTCTCAGGAAAGTGTATTGAATGGTGTTTTGTCATTACTTGATGAGGCATTACAGCTTATAGATCTGAATGATGCTAATGCAATTGATGAGTACGATATCTATTACAAAGGTGATATGAATAAATGGATGACTTTGGCAAAGTCTTTAAAGTTTAGAACATTGATGGTTATGGTAGATAAAGACCCTTCTAAGGCTGCTGCTATTGGTACGTTGCTGCAGGCTGGAGGAATGGTTGCATCAGCAGCGGACAATTTGGTATTTCCTTACTCTACAGATCCGGGTAACCAGAACCCTAAATATGAACTTATAGAATTGGTTGGGGGGACACAAATATTGTTCTTTGCCAGCAATTATATGTTGAAACCGATGCAAGAACGTAATGATCCCCGTATTCCCTGTTATTTTGAACCGGGTGCGGATGGTGTATACCGGGGGTTGGGTAATAGAGAGGCTGCAAAGACGGATGATGAAGAAAATCTACTGTCATCTGTTGTAAGCAACTACCTTTTCAGAAGAGACGCTCCGGAATTGATTTATTCTTGTCAAGAACAGCTACTTTTGGAAGCAGAAGCTTATGCGCGCGGATTAGGAGTTGCTCAAAATCTGTCGAAAGCTAATGAACTGTACCTGAAAGGAATTCGTGAAGCATGTGCTTTTTATGGAGTTGCGGAATCCGATATTGATACATATATTACAGGTTTACCGGAATTGACAACGATGACCCAGGAAAAAGCTCTGTATGAGATTCATATGCAGCAATGGATTGATTTGATGGATCGTCCGTTTGAGGAGTTTGTACAATGGAGGCGATCTGGTACTGCCGGAAACGAGGTTCCGACATTGCAAGTCCCGGAAGATGCAACTTCAAAAGAATTGATCAGAAGATGGGAATATAGTCCTGAAGAAATGACAGCTAATATTAATGCACCGAAAGAATCTCCGAAAATCTGGGAAAAACTATGGTTTGATTTATAATTGAATTACCATAAATGATACGAAAAAGAGGACAATAAAACTTTGTCCTCTTTTTTTTTGTTATATTTGCGCCCACATTATTATATATAAT
>DXOJ01000666.1 GCA_019412865.1 Bacteroides sp.
ACCCAATAGGTTTATCTATCATATTGAATGCTCTTGCTGCTATCAGCATATTGTCCGGATGCAGTGATTATCTGGACAGAGAGTATGATTCGTTTATCGACAACGAGATGACCTTTACTTCCTATGAACGTACAAGCAAATTTCTAGTCAATGCTTATCGGTATCTGCCTGATGGTTTCAACCGTATCGGTTCCGAAGCTATGTTGGATGCCGCTACCGATGATGCCGAACATGCTAATGCCTCCTGCAACATCCAGCACTTCAACACCGGAGCCTGGAATTCAAGGTCCAATCCGGATGATTTGTGGAATAAGTATTACGCAGGAATTCGCATAGCGAATGAATTTATAGAAAATGTAGACAGAGTGAATCTGGATAAATACAGACTCGATCCGGATAATCAGAATGAATATCAGAACCGTCTGAATGACTTGAAAACATGGAAATATGAGGCCCGTTTTTTAAGAGCGTTTTTCCATTTCGAGCTGGTGAAACGTTTCGGACCTGTACCTGTGATTACTTCTACACTATCCGTCAATGCGGATTATTCGGAGACTCCACGCCCGTCTATGGACGATTGCATCTCATTCATCTCCAGCGAATGTGATAAGGTAGCCGAAGTGCTCGATTTAACTCCGGGACGAGGAATCGATTCGGATTTGGGACGTGCAACGAAGGGAGCCGCATTGGCTTTGAAAAGCAGAGTTTTATTGTATGCGGCCAGTCCCTTGTATCTGGACTGGCAGAATTTTTCGGAAAGCGATCTTCCTTCCGATATGGAGAAATGGAAAGCTGCGGCACAGGCTGCGAAAGACGTAATTGATCTGGGCATATATTCGTTGTATGGCAGTTATGCCACTTTATTCAAGAATAACTTTCAGAATTCCGAGTTTATTCTGATGCGTCGTTATGGAAACAATTCCGACTTTGAAAAATACAACTTTCCTGTCAGTTATGGTGGGGTAGGCGGCATCAATCCTTCGTTGAATCTGGTAGACTCTTATGAAATGAAAGATGGCAGCTATTTTAGTTGGGAGAATGAGGAAAATGCCGTTCGTCCGCAATTCTACCGGGATGACAGGTTGAATGCTACCATTCTGCTGAATGATTCCGTTTGGAAAAGCACGGCGGTAGAGAATTGGGACGGTGGAAAAGACGGTCTGGGCGTTACCAATGCAACCAAAACCGGATTCTATCTGAAAAAATACCTCAATGAAGATGTGAATATCCAAACCGGCGGAGGAAGTCAGGGACATATCTGGCCGTTGTTTCGTTTAGCGGAGATTTACCTGAATTATGCGGAAGCCTTGAACGAATACGATCCCGAAAATGCGGATATAGCAGAATACGTCAATCGAGTGCGCAGCCGTGCCGGACAACCGAATCTGCCTTCCGGATTGACGCAGGACGAAATGCGTGAGCGTATCCGGCGTGAACGTCGTGTCGAACTGGCATTTGAGGAGCATCGTTCGTGGGATGTAAGACGGTGGAAGATTGCGCAAGAAACACTCGGAGGAGATTTGCTAGGTCTTGAAATCACCCGTAAGAATCAGGCTCGAAGAGCTGTTACCCGGAATTCCGTAATACCGGCTAACGAAGTTCCGGAAGGATGGCATTATTACGATGGAGACGAATTCAATGATTTGGTCATAAACAACTCATATTGGGGACAGTATGGAAGCGACACTCCGGTAGGAAACTCCCAGTATGGACAACCCACCGGAAATATCCAGACTTATCGTAAAAAACAGATTACGATTGAGAAAGGGAGTGGCGGATTGAGCTTTGCCCGGATAACAGCCACCAAGGACGACAATCCACCGGCTCCGACATTAAGCACTGCCAGTACGAGAGAAGGATGGTGGTCGGGAGCTTTGTCCAGCCGGGATACCGACAAATATGGTTATCAGGGGAAATATTACCCTCTGCATTCCCGCATTGAGATTCGTGCAAAAATACCTTATATATATGGTATATGGATGGGACCGTGGTGTCGTCATTATGCAGGAGCCAGTGTTGCGGAACTTGACATCGAAGAGTTTTTCGTCAAGGAATTTGAGAATACGGCTTCACCCCGCCGGCTTAGCCAGGCTTTACATTTGCATGATAATAAAACAGGCAATCTGGGAATCAACGTGAATGGGTACGGACGACATACAGTGCTTGATTTTGATCCGGGAGCAGACTTCCATACGTATGGCGTTCAGGTAGATCCGGACCCGGTTTCTCCGGATAAGCATGCTATCATCAGCTACCTGTTGGATGGTAAAGTAACCAATACATTCAAGACGATTGACTATGATGACAGATATAATACATTTATAACCAAAGCAATAGCGGAGGGAAGAGAAAAGCGAACCTGGGACATTGCGATAACCGGACAAATCGGAGGAAAGAATGAAAATGGTATCGGCTATCCCGAAGACAGGAATGCCAATTTGAGAAACGTTTCGATGGATGTAGATTGGGTACGTGTATTTACCCGGGATGAAACAGAACCAGAGATTCCTGAAAAGCCGGAATATCCCGTCGAGAAGTTTGATTATTCCCGTGCTGTGGTAGAAAAGAGAGTGTTTGATTCTAAAATGTATTGGTATCCCATACCTGAAAGTGAGATTCTGCAGTTGAAGAACTGGAAACAGAATCCGGGTTGGTAAATCATTAAAAAGAAATATCATGTTGAAAATAAAGATTCTAATAATCATATTTTGCTGTATCGGGGTGGTGAAAGCCCAAACCGTTATTCCTCCTTCATCAGAAACCCCTCCCGGATGGATTTATTACGATGGAGACGAGTTTAACGGAGATGTGATTGACTCCCGGTATTGGGGAATATATGGTTCCCAAAAAGTGGGGCGACCCACCTATAATCAGGAAAATAAAGCCATGCTTCAGACATACCGTCCGGAGCAGGTCTTTATCGAAACCCTTCCTACAGGAGAGAAGATTTGTCGAATTCACTCATTCAAAAGTAAAGATGCGCCCAGTCCCGTTCATCCCAGTGTGAAGAGCAAGACCGGATGGTGGTCGGGAGCGCTGTCCAGCAGAGATTCCGATACGGAGAAATATTATCCTCTTTTCTGCCGCATAGAGATCAAAGCCAAAGTCCCATATCTATATGGGCTTTGGAATGCACTTTGGTTGAGGCATTATAAAGGAGCTGGAGTAGCCGAAATAGATATACTGGAGTTTTTTACCAAAGCTTTCGGGGAAAATCCTTATCCGGCCAAAGCGAATCAAACCTTGCATTTGTTCAATTCGGAAACGCAAAAGTTGGGAATCAATCTACCCAAAGGTCAGATACGATATACTGAAATCGGAGACGATAAGCCGGGAGATAATTTCCATGTATATGCGGTTCAGATAGATCCCGATCCTGTTGATAACAATCATGCCATCATTACGTTTCTGATAGATAATAAAGTCAATTACCAGATACATACCCGTACACAGTTGGGGGATGCATATACTGATTTTATCACTAAGGCTCGTAAAGAGAATCGGCTGGACAGAGTTTGGGATATTGCTATCACCGGGCAGGTAGGAGCATTTGACAAGTTGGATGTCGGCTATCCTGCGGAGGAATTGCAGCAATTTGATTTCGATATTGATTGGATAAGAGTTTATGTTCGCGATCCGCATACCCGGATCGTCGGAAATAGTAAACTACCTCATACTCCGGAAGCGGATTCATTTGTTAAAGATTTGCTCTCACGGATGACTGTGGAAGAGAAGATCGGCCAGTTATCCCAATACGTAGGCCGTACCCTTCTAACCGGTCCTGAATCAGAATATTTGAGCGATTCATTGATAGCACGCGGACTTGTAGGTTCTGTTTTGAATATATCCGGTGCAAAGACATTGCGTGATTTGCAGGAAAAGAATATGCGTCATTCCCGGATAAAGATACCGATTCTTTTTGGGATGGACGTGATTCATGGATATAAGACAATCTTTCCAACTCCTTTGGCGGAATCGTGTAGTTGGGATTTAGCAGCGATCGAACGAGCTGCCAAGATTGCTGCGATTGAATCCTCGGCAGCCGGACTACATTGGACGTTCGCTCCTATGGTCGACATCGCAAGAGACGCCCGTTGGGGCAGGGTAGTGGAAGGAGCAGGAGAAGACACCTACCTGGGAAGTGAAATAGCCAAAGCAAGAGTGAATGGTTTTCAGTGGAATCTTTGGGAGAATAATTCAGTATTGGCATGTGCAAAGCATTGGGTAGCTTACGGACTTCCCCAGGCGGGAAGAGATTATGCTCCGGTGGATATGTCGGAACGGACTTTGTTTGATACTTATCTACCTCCTTTTAAGGCTTGCATTGATGCGGGAGTACTTACTTTTATGAGTGCTTTCAATGATATAAATGGTATTCCTGCGTCCGCACATCCGTTCCTGCTCAAAGACTTATTGAGAGGGCAATGGAATTTCAATGGTTTTGTGGTAAGCGATTGGGAAGCAGTGAAGCAGCTGGTGGCGCAGGGAGTGGCGGAAGACGATAAAGACGCTACCCGTCTGGCTTTCAATTCCGGCATCGACATGGATATGACAGATGGGCTCTATAATAAATACATGAAAGAACTGATAGAAGCCGGTAAAATCAGTATGGAAGATGTCGACAATTCCGTCAGTCGGATTCTGCATATCAAATATGCTTTGGGACTGTTTGTTGATCCATATAAATTCTGTAATGAAGAATACGAATCGCAGACAATCATGAAAAAAGAATTTCTGGATGCAGCACTGGACATGGCTCATAAATCGGCTGTCCTGCTGAAGAATGACAATCATACATTACCGCTGGCAAAAAATGTCCGTTCCATTGCCGTGGTAGGTCCGCTGGCCGATAATCAGACCGAACTGCTGGGCTCGTGGAGAGCAAGAGGGGAAGATCGCCATGTGACGACTGTATTGCAGGGCATAAAGAACAAAATCGGCGGTAACAAAACGAAAGTTGGATATGCCCGTGGTTGCGATTTTGACGGAGAAGATAAGTCAGGATTCAAAGAAGCAGTGAAATTGGCTTCCAAAAGTGATATGGTGATTGCCGTTGTCGGTGAAAAAGCTTTGATGAGTGGCGAATCGAGAAGCCGTGCCCAACTGGATTTGCCGGGTGTGCAGGAAGAATTGATAAAAGAACTGGTTGCCACAGGGAAACCCGTTGTCGTCGTATTGATGAATGGGCGTCCGCTGTCTATCGAATGGGTGGACAAGAACGTATCGGCCATTCTCGAAACCTGGTTTTTAGGTACTTCTGCAGGAACCGCTATTGCTGATATACTGTTCGGTGATTATAATCCTTCCGGAAGATTGACCATTTCTTTTCCACGGGTAGAGGGACAAGTACCGGTTTACTATAACTATAAGAAATCCGGACGTCCGGGAGATATGCCCCATTCCTCAACCACCCGGCATATCGATGTTCCGAATGCTCCGCTCTATCCTTTTGGTTACGGTTTGAGTTATACCACATTCAGTTATTCAGTTCCGCAGAGCACCCAAAAAGAATATACGCGACAGGAGACCATCTCCGTTTCGGTGACAGTAACCAATACCGGAGACAGAGATGGCGAAGAGACTGTGCAACTGTATGTGAATGATAAAGTTGCTTCTGTTGTGCGTCCGGTAAAGGAGTTGAAGGCATTCAAGAAAATATTCCTGAAAGCGGGGGAGTCAAAGACCGTTCAGTTTGACATTTCTCCTTTAGCTTTAGGCTTTTATGATGCTGCCATGAACTATGTGGTAGAACCCGGTGAATTTGAAATTATGACCGGCTGCAACAGTAATGATTTACAAACCATATCGGTCAAACTAATAAATTAGAAGGAGGAACCGTTCTATGAGAAATTGGATAATTGTATTTTTTGTCATCTTTGCCGCTCGGCTTTCTGCACATGACGGTGACAGTATAAAGATCACACACGGTCCTTACCTGTGTGATATGAGTACCGACGGCGTGACAGTGGTATGGACTACAAACAAACCTGCTCTTTCGTGGGTGGAAGTGGCGCCTGCCGGTGAAGATCATTTCTATGGGAAGGAACGTCCGCGATATTACGATACGGAGTCCGGACGTAAGCGGGCCAATGATACAATCCACCGTGTACGCATCAAACATTTGGAACCCGGCAGGGAATACAGATACCGGATTTTTTCGAGAGAAGTTGTCTCCTGGCCTTCGAGTGACTGGGTAACTTATGGATTGATTGCTGCTTCAAATGTATACAAGCAAGAACCTTTCAGATTCAGAACTTTCGACGACCGGAAGAAAGAAATTTCCTTTCTGGTATTAAATGATATTCACGGGCGGAGTGACTATATGAAGTCTCTGTGTCGGGAAGTAGATTTCAAATCTCTTGATTTCGTTTTGCTTAATGGAGATATGTCGTCATGGGTAGAGGGGCAGGAGCAGATATGTAAAGATTATATTGATGCTTGTGTCGAATTGTTTGCTTCCGAAGTGCCTATTGTTTTCAATCGGGGAAACCATGAAACACGTGGAGTTTATTCCGATGCGTTGATAAAGTATTTTCCTACGTCTACCGGAACTTTTTATTATCGTTTCAACATAGGTAAGGTTTGTTTTCTTGTTCTTGATTCCGGTGAAGATAAGCCGGATTCGGATTTGGAGTATGCCGGTATTGCCGACTATGACAATTACCGAGAAGAAGAAACCCTATGGTTGCGGAGTGTGGTGGAAGAAAACGATTTTAAGCAATCATCCCTTCGGATCGCATTCCTGCACATCCCGCCGACGATAGGCAACTGGCATGGAAACTATCATTTGCAGCAAACCTTGTTGCCCGTTTTAAATACGGCTGGAATTGATCTGATGTTATCCGGACACACTCATAAATATTATTTCCGTGAATCAGAACCCGATAAAGCCAACTTTCCCATCCTTGTCAATGATAATAACAGCTATCTGCTTTGTAAGATAAAAGATGGAAAAATGGTGATTGATGTGGTAGGAGCGAATGGAAAAGACAAGAAGCAACATCAGTTTGATGTGAAATTTTAATCAAATACCATTAGATTCCAATAGTATAGTTATTTAT